>DASWQX010000676.1:0-8242 GCA_036403495.1 Thermoanaerobaculia bacterium | reverse complement strand
TCCGCGCGCCCCCGGCGCGCCGCCCACGGCGAACTGGGCCGTGCTGGTCTCCGCCTTGCCGGCGCCGTCGGTCAACGTCACCCGCAACGAGTAGTTGCCCGGCGGCAGCGCGGGGGGCTGGAAGGTGGCCAGCAGGCGGGTCGGGCCGCTGCCGCTCCCCACCTCCTTGTCGACCACCTTGAAGGCGCCGCCCGGCATCTCCTTGCCGTCGGCGGCCATCACCTGGGCGTGGGCCTTCCAGTCGCCCGGCTTCAGGTTGTAGCTCACCAGGACCAGCCGCGAGTCCTGCCCCGGCGTCAGCACCGGCCGCGACGAGGGGATGTAGGGCTGGTCCTTGAGCATGAACGGATAGGGGGGCGCCGCCTGCCCCTGCTTGGGGTTCTCGCGCACCGGCACCCAGCGGCCGGGGGCCTCCTGGAACATCGCCGGCAGCAGCGCCGCCTCGCCCGTGGCGTAGGCGGGCACCTTGAGCTCGCTCACCTTGAGGCCGGTGGCGCCGGTGGTGCCGTTGCGCACCAGCGTGCGTAGCGAGTAGTTGCCCGGCGGCAGGTCGACGTGGCCGAAGAACTTGAGGCCGGTCTGGCGCAGCGACGAGTCGAGCTTGGTGAGGTCGAAGCCGACGGTCTGGGTCAGGAAGTCGACGATCGAGCCGTTCTGGTCGAGGGCGTAGATGTAGATCTCGACCGGCAGCTTGGGGTCCTGCTTGCCGGCGAGCAGCGTGGCGCCGTCCACCTCGATCACCACCGGCACGTAGGCGCGGCCGTTGGCGACGCCGAGCGGCGCCGCCAGCACCGAGGAGGCGATCTCGCCGCTGTCCTTGCTCATCAGGTCGCTGGCGGCCTCCAGCAGCTTCACCTGCGTCGGCTGGCTCTTGTAGGGGACCGGCGCGTAATAGCCCGAGCGGGCGATGACGCGCGAGCCGCGCGGGGCGTTCCTGAGCTCCACCCGCAGCTTGTGGAAGGAGCCGTCCGGCTTGACGTCGTCGGGCTGGAACGACAGCACGTAGGTGACGGCGGTGCGGCGGAGCATCTGCCCCATCGCGGCCGAGAGGTCGTTGAAGTTCTCGAACAGCTCGCCGCCGGTGCTCTTCGCCATGTTGAACAGCGACTCGCGGCCGTCGCCGCGCTGCCCCCCCAGGTTGGTGCCGGCGGCGCGCAGGCCGCCGATGTCCACGGCCTGGATCACGCAGTCGGCGCGGCGGAACGACTCGAGCATCTTCTCCACCGCGTTCTGCGCGTGGGTGTCGCCGAACTGCGCGTCCGAGCCGGTGCCGTCGGTGGAGGCGGTGATCCGGCTCTCGTCGCCGAGCTCCGGCGTGTCGATCCCCTCCTCCGCGCTGTGTTGCACGATGTTCGACTTGCCGGAGACCAGCGAGGCGTCGAACCCCTCGGAGAGGAAGACCACGTACTTGCGCCCGTCGACCTCGGCCATCAGCCGGGCGAGGTCGGAGAACGAGCGGGTCATGCCGAGCACCATCTGCGTCTTGGCGCTGCGGTCGGCGTGGTCGGCGGCGGCGGCGAAGGTGTTGAGCGTGTCGACCAGCACCTCCTCCTTGGCCGACTGGGTGGCCTGCTGGGTGGCGCTGCCGGGCAGCATCGGCTCGCCGCCGCGGTTGGCCAGCGCCTGGGCATAGACCAGCTTCAGCGGATCGGGCGAGCGGTCGACCAGCTTCGGCACCCCGAGGGTGTCGATGGCGCTGGCGATCTGCTTGCGGTCGGGGGTGAAGCCGAGGATGAGCTGCGGCCCGTTCAGCGAGCTGAAGGTGGCGACCGCGACCAGGTCGGTCGGGTTGAGGTCGTTGACCACCTGCTGGGCGGCGGCCCGCGCCTTGACGATCGACTTCGGCTCGGAGAACGAGAGGTCGAACATCATCATGAAGTGGCGCCGCGCCGAGATCGGCACCGGCGGCGCGCCGGGGGCCTGCGGCGCGGTGAGGTCGAGCGTCTCGAAGCCGGTGACCGGCACCTTCTTGCGGCCGTCGTAGAGCTCGAAGTCCTTGGCGGTGAGGTTGCGGACCGGCTCGCCGTCCTTGACCACCTGGACGGGGATCTCGACGACGACGACCTGCGTCGTCCCCCCCGTGAACGTCTGATCGGCCGCGGCTGGCGCCGGCGCCAGCAGGGGCAGAAGCCCCAGGGCGGCCACCGTCAGCGCGGCGGTGAAGTGCTGGAATCGATTCGACCTGTTCATCCGTGGTTCCTGTCCTTTCAGCCCTCGGGTGTCGCCCCATCTCCTCCGAAACAAAGCATTGGGAAAGCTCAAAAATACCATCAATGCGCGGCGCTGACCACGAACGGCGCGCCGGCGGCGTTGGAGGCGCCCGCCGGACCGGTGATCGTAACGGCGAGCGTGTACTCCCCCGGCGGCAGCGGCGGCGGGCGGAACGCCGCCAGCAGGCGGTCCGGAGCGCCGGCCGCCGCCGGCTCGCGCTGGAGGATGCGGACGCCGCCGCCGCCGACTTCCTTGCCGTCGGCGGCGAGCACCTTGGCGCCCACCTTGAGGTCGCCGGCCCCGAGATCGTAGCCGACCAGCGCCAGCGGCACCTCGGCGCCCGCGGTGAGCGCCGGCCGCGACGACGGCACGTAGGGCTGCTGGCGGGCCATGAAGGGGTAGTCGACCTGCGGCCCGCGCGCCGCCTCGCGCACCAGCATCCAGCGGCTCGCCGCGGGGTCCGGGAAGAGCGGCGGCAGCAGCGCCGGCCCCTTGCCGAAGGCGGGCACCGTCAGCGGCAGAACGCGCAGGCTGTAGGCCCCGGAGACGCCGTTGCGCACCAGCGTGCGCAGCGAATACTCGCCCGGCGGCAGGTCGAGGTGGCCGACGAACCGGAGCCCCGCCTGGCGCAGCCCGGCCGGCGCCTTGGCGAGGTCGAGGCCGAGCGACTGGTAGAGGAAATCCTGGATGGCGCCGGAGGCGTCGAGGGCGTAGGCGTAGACCTCCACCGGCAGGGTCGCGGGAGGTTGACCTCCAGACAGCCCGCCGAGCAGCGCCGTGCCGTCCGCCTCGATCAGCACCGGCACGTAGGCCTTGCCGCCGTCGGCGCGGAAGGGGGCCGCCATCACCGCGCCGGGGATCCCCCCTGCCTCGTCGCCGCCCATCAGCCGCGAGGAGGCCTCGAACAGCTTCTCCAGCGGGTTGAGCTGCGCGTAGGGCTTGGGCGAGAAGTAGCCGCCGCGGTACGCCACCCGGGTCCCCCGCGGCGCGTTCTTCAGCTCGACCTTCAGCTTGTGGTAGGTGCCGTCCTTGGCCTTCTCCGGCGCGAACGTCAGCACGTAGGTGACGCTGGTGCGGTCGAGGATGCCGGCCATGGCGCCGGCGAGGTCGTTCGACCCCTCGACCAGCTCGCCGCCGGTGTCGCGGGCCATCGTGAGCAGCGTGTCCTTCCCCTTGTCGCGCGCGCCGGGGCCCTGGTCGCCGCCCGCCCGCAAGCCCCCGAGGTCGACCGCCTGGATGACGCAGTCGGCCCGCCGGAGCTCCTCGAGCATCCGTTCGAGGCTGTTGACCGTCTGGGTGCTGCCGAAGCTCTCCTCGGAGTCGGAGAGGTAGACGTCCTGGTTGGCCCGGTCCTGCTGCAGCGCGTCCTGGGTCTTGAAGTTCGGGTCGCCACCGGCGTCGGTCGAGCCGGGCACCCCGGCGGCGGCCCGGCTCCCACCGGTCAGCAGCGAGCTGTCGAACCCCTCGGAGAAGTAGACCACCTGCTTGCGCCCCGGCAGGCCGCTCAGCATGTGGGCGAGCTGGGAGTAGCCGCGGGTCAGGGCGGTGACCGCCGCCTTCTCGTTGCCGCGGATCGATTCGCGGCCGAGGTTGGCGAGCTGCCCCCCCTGGGCATCCATCAGCTCGGCGGAGCGGGAGGCGTCGGCCTCGATGGAGGGGCCGGCGAGCTGGCCCCCCTTGGCGCCGCCGCTCTTGCCGGCGGCGCGCGCCATCACCAGCCGCAGCGGATCGGCGCCGCGGTCGTCGCGGACGGTGCCGAGCGCGTCGAGCGCCGCGTCCACCTGCCGGCGGTCGGAGGTGAAGCCGAGCAGGATCTGCGGCCCGTGGGCGGCGCTGTAGGTCGCCACCCCGACCAGGTCGCCGGGGCGCATCCCCCGCAGCACCAGGCCGCGGGCCGCCTCGCGCGCCGCCACGATCCCCTTGGGGGAGGAGAAGGCGAGGTCGAACAGGAGCAGGAACTGGCGCCGCCCGGCGACCGGGACGCCGCCGCCGCGGACCGGCTGGACGGCGAGGTCGACGACGTGGAAGCCGCTGACCGCCAGCTTCTTCCGCCCTTCGGAAATCTCGAAGTCGTTCGCCGTGAGGCCGCGGACCGGCTGGCCGTCCCGGATCACCTGCACGGGCACTTCGACCTCCACCACGTCCGCCGTGCCGGAGAACGTCTGAGCCGCGCCCGGCCCCGCGAGCATCGCCCCCACGGCGGCGCTGAGCCACCCGATCCATAACCGTGCTTGCATAGTCCCCTCCGAGCCCAGCCGGGGGCGACGCCCCGGCCGGAACGCCCTCACTTCGGTTTCAGCAAATCAAAACGACAGGTCCCACATTAAACTATCAGTGAATGACCTCGAAGGGTAGAGAATTCGTCTGCTTGTGGCCGGTCGTCGGATCGGTCACCGCCACCTGCAGCACGTAGTTGCCGGCCGAGAGCCCGGCCGGATCGAAGGTGGCGACCAGCTTGTCGAGCCCCTGGATGCCGGTGGCGGTCCGCTCGACGCCCGACAGCTTGCCCTGCGCCGAAGCCTTGCCGTCGGCGGCCAGCACCTCCCCCTTGACCGCGAGCTCCCCCTTGCCGAGGTTGTAGGCGACCAGGCAGAGGCGGGCGGGCTTCTCGCCGCTCAGCACCGGGCGGGCGGAGGGCACGTACGGCTGGCCGGAGACGGTGAAGGGGTAGACCACCGAGCCCTTCAAGTCGCCGCCGGTCTGCTCGCGCACCAGCAGCCACTTCTGGCGGTCCTCGATGAAGAAGGGGGGGAGCAGGATCGGCTGCGCCTCGGCGTAGGCGGGCACGGTCACCGCCACCGACTGGACGCCGGTGCGGCCGGTGGCGGCGTTGCGCACCAGCACGCGGATCTGGTAGGCGCCAGGCTCGAGGTCGAAGTGGCCGTAGTACTTGATCCCCCCCTCCTCCATCGCCTGCCGCCCCTTCCCCTTGCTGAGGTCGAGCGCCAGCCGGCGGTTGAAGAAGGAGCGCATCTGCCCCTTCTGGTCGCTGGCGTAGGCGTAGATCTCGAGGTCCAGCTTCTTCCCCTTCTCGCCGGTGAGCAGGCTCGGGCCCCCGGCCTCGACGATGATCGGCACGTAGCCCTTGCTCGGGGTGGCGCGGAAGGCGGCCGCCAGGACGTTGAGCTGGACGTCCCGCTTCGTCGCGGCGCTGGCGATGCCGTCCGAGGCGAGGAGGTTCTTCTCCAGGGGGTCGAGCTGCTGGAACGGCCGCGGCGCGTAGTAGCCGGCGCGGTGGGTCAGCCGCGCCCCGGACGGCAGCTTGGCCTTCACCCGCAGATGGTGGTAGGCGCCGTCGGTCTTGAGGTCGGAGCGCTCGAAGGTGAGCAGATAGGTGACGCTGGTCCGCTCGAGCATCTTCTCGAGCGGATCGCGGAGGTTGTTGGCGTCCTTGAACAGCTCGCCGCCGGTCTCGTTGGCCATGTAGAAGAGGGCCCCCTCGCCGCTCGGGCGGGCGCGCTCGTCGTTGCCGGCGCGCAGGCCGCCGATGTCGACCGCCTGGATGACGCAGTCGGCGCGGCGGAACTCGTCGAGCATCCGGGTGACGGCCCCCTGCAGGCCGGTGTTGCCGAAGCGCTGGTCGCTGTCGACGAAGTAGGACTGGCCGAAGGCGACGTTGTCGTCGTCCGCCTTGTTGTCCGGATCGTTGGCGTCGCGGCCGAGCAGCAGGCGGCTGTCGAAACCCTCGGAGAAGAGCACGACCTGCTTGCGCCCCTGCACGGCGTTGAGCGCCTTGGCCATCTGGGAGAGCGAGCGCGAGTAGTTGCTGATCCGGCTCATCTGGAAGGAGCGCTCGTCCTTCTCGGCGGCCAGCGCGATCGACTTCAGGTAGTCGTAGATCGCCGCGTCCTTGAGGTCCTGCCGGTCGGTGCGGGAGGTGCCGGAGACCGAGGAGAGCAGCGCGTCGTCGGGCTCCTCGATCAGGAAGCGGAGGGAGTCGTTGTGGACGCCGCTCTCCAGCGACTGGTGATAGCCGAGCGTGTCGACGGCGCGCGCGAGCTGCACGCGGTCGGGGGTGAAGGTGACGATCAGCTTCGGGCCGGTCTCCAGCGAGTAGGTGGCGACCGCCGCCAGGTCGCTCGGCTGCAGCGAGTTGAGCACGAAGTCGCGCGCCGCCAGGCGGGCCTTGAGGACCGAGGTCGGAGTCGAGAAGGAGAGGTCGAACAGCAGCAGGATGTGGCGCCGCGCCGCCGGCCGCAGGTCGGCGGGGGGGGCGGCGCCGGGCGCCGCGCCGGCCTTGGCGGCGTCCTTCAGGGTCTTGAGGTCGATCACCTCGAAGGAGGTGATGGTCTGCCGGGCGTTGCCGTCGTAGACCTCGAAGTCGGCGGCGGTCAACCCCCGCAGCGGCTCGCCGTCGCGGCCCACGATGTTGACCGGCACCTCCACCGACACGACCTGGGACGAGCCCTCGAAGGTCGGCCCCTGGCCGGCGATGGCCGGGGCGCAGAACGGCAGCAGCAGGAAGGGGCAGCAGAGCCGGAGGAGAAGAGCCTGGTACGAGCGCATCGCGAACTCCTTGAGGTGGCCTTTAGACAAGCATGGTACTACCGGTTAGACCGCCCGCACCGGCCAAAGGTTCCAATCCACGCTCATTGGCCCAGCATCTTGGCGTACTGGATGGCATCCTGGTTGGTGGCGTCCAGCTTGAGGGCGCGGCCGAGGTAGTGGCGCGCCTTCTCGAGGTCGCCCAGCGCCAGGTAGACCTTGACCAGGCCGAGATGGACCTCGGGAAGCTCGCTGTCGAGCCGCAGGGCGTGCACCATGTAGTCGAGCGCCTTGTCGGTCTCGCCGCGGCCGAGCGCGAGCTCGCCCTCGTAGATGAAGAAGAACGGGTTGGTGGTGTTCTCGCTCTCGACCCGGGCCAGCATCTCGTCCGCGTCCTTGCCGCGGCCGAGCTCCTGGAGGGCGCGGGCCATGTTGATCAGCAGGGTCGAGTTGTCGGGGCTGATGGCCAGCCCCCGCTTGTAGGTCTCGAGCGCCTTCGCCGGCTCGCCGGAGCGGGCCTCGATGACGCCCAGGTTGTTGATCGCCTTGTCGAAGCGCGGCGCGATGCGGGTGGCGGTGGTGATCAGCCCCCGCGCCCGTACGAGGTCGCCGGCGAGCAGGGCCTCGGCTCCGAGGTTGTTGTAGTAGTGCGCCGCCGCCGTCAGGTCGTCGATCGGGTTGAAGTCCTTGTAGGCCTTCTGGCGGTACGGGAGGAAGTCGAAGGTGCGCAGCACGCCGTCGAGGTACATGCCGGCGACGATGTGCCCCTGGCTGACGACCATCCCCTCGCGGTGGTTCCACTTCTGGAGGTCGGTCACCTCGACGTAGTAGGGGGTGAGCCCCTGCTCGCGCGCCACGCCGACGAACAGGTTGACGAACGACAGGCAGTTGCCCGAGCGGGTGCGGTAGGTCTCGATGGCGTTCTTGGTCGGCGCCAGGGTGTACTGCAGGTGCAGGCCGTCGAAGATGAAGTCGTTGACCTGGTTGACCCGCCGCAGCTCGCTGGCGAGCGGGGGGATCTGCTTGAGCGAGGCGCGGATCTCGGCGTCGATCTCGAACGGCACCTCGACCTTCGCCGCATCCTGAGCGCCGATCTCCTTGGCGTACTGCTGGCGCAGGTAGGCGGTGGTGTCGAGGGCCTTGTATTGGGAGCAGCCGGCGGCGAGCAGGGCGGCGGAGAGGAGCAGGGCGCGCGGTGCGGTCTGGATCATGATTCCTCAATATACCAGGGATGCCCGCGCCCGGCACCTGGAGATTCTTGAGATCTCCGTCTCTCCAATTTATTGGAGCGCCGCGATTCAAGTAGCTGGATAACGGCTCGCCGCGGCTCGCCAAGGAACTGGATGGAGATCCGCAAATCTCCTGGAATCAATGTGTTGAAACGGCTCCTGAGACACGCCTCTCAATGGCACCCCGCTTGCTTGACCCAGGCCAGACAAGTTGGTTAGAGTCCCTGACTGCCAACCTGAATTACCGGTCTCTACAGGAAGGGGGTGTTGCTCGGCACTGCACGCAAGGCTTCCGCACCACGACTCTGTTATGCAAG
>DASWQX010000675.1:0-8660 GCA_036403495.1 Thermoanaerobaculia bacterium | reverse complement strand
GAGCGGGAGTACCTGCGCACCGTGGAGGTCCTCTACGGGAACGGCACCAAGAACGAGCGCGACTTCCTGTTCTCCGACGCGATGGCCGCGCTCCATCAGCGCTATCCGGACGACGTCGACGCCACCGCGTTCTATGCCCTGTCGCTCCTCGGCACGGCGCACCACGGCCGCGATTTCGGCATCTACATGCGGTCGGCGGCGCTGCTCGAGGAGGTCTTCCCCACTCATCAGCGGCATCCTGGCGTGCTGCACTACCTGATCCATTCCTACGACGATCCGATCCACGCGCCGCTCGGCATGCGCGCGGCGCGGCTCTATGGCGCCGTGGCGCCGAACGCCGGCCACGCCCTGCACATGACCTCTCACATTTTCGTCGCGCTCGGCCTCTGGGACGACGTGATCGCCGCCAATCAGCAGGCGATCCGCGTCGTCGACCAGCAGCGCGCCGCCCGGGGCCAGGCGGCGAAGACCTGCGGCCACTACCCGACCTGGCTGCACTACGCCGACCTCCAGGAGCGGCGGCTGGACGACGCCGCGCGGCAGCTCGAATCCTGCCGCCAGATGGCCCGGGGGCAGCTCTCCGACCACCCCGACCCCGACGCTTCGATCATCCCCTACTATTTGCAGATGCGCCTCTTCCATCTCGTCGACGCGGGGCGCTGGGAGGCCGCCGACGCGCTGGCGATCCCGCCGGGCAGATATCCCGGGGCCCGGCTCATGCAGGCCTATGGGGATGCCCTGGCCGCCGTGAACGGCGATTCGAAAGCTTTTCATGCCGCCTCCGCGCGCCTCCGCGACCTCCAGCGGGAGCTCCTCGCGCAGCCCGCGAAGAAGGAGGACGAGGCGCTCGATCGCTCCTATGCGGAGGCCGTGGTGCGGCAGATCGACGCGCTGGAAACGATCAGGGACGGCAAGACCGACGCCGGGATCGCCCTGCTGCGGAAGGCGGCGGACGCCGAAAACGCGCTGCCTCTGGAATTCGGTCCGCCGCCTCTCCAGAAGCCGGCGAACGAGCTGCTCGGCGACCAGCTCCTCGCCGCCGGCCGCAACGCCGAGGCCGAGCAGGCCTACCGCTCCGCGCTCGCCCGCACCCCCGGCCGCACCCTTTCGCTCCAGGGGCTGCTCCGCGCCCAGACCGCCCTCGGCCAGACCGACGCCGCCGCGCGCACCCAGGCGCAATTGCAACGATTTGTGAAGGGCTCGCCGGCGGCCTCCCGATGAGCGAAGACTTCACCGGCCGCGTCGCCCTGGTCACCGGAGCCTCCCGCGGCCTCGGGTTCGCCACCGCCGAGCGCCTCGCCGCCCGCGGCGCCGCGGTGGCGGTGAACGTCCGCGATCCGGAACGCGCTGAAGCCGCCGCCCGGACCCTGGGCGAGCGGGGTTTCGCGGCGCCGGGCGACCTCGGCGATCCCGCCGGTCGCGACGCGGTCATCGCCCGCACCCTCGACCGTTTCGGCCGTCTCGACATCCTGGTCAACAACGCCGCCGTGGCGCTCTCCACCCGCTTCGAACAGATCACCGAAGAGGAGTGGCGGCGGACGTTCGAGATCAACGTCACCGCGGTCTTCCTGCTCATCCGCGCCGCGCTGCCGGCGATGAAGAAGCAGGGCTATGGCCGGATCGTCAATCTCTCCTCCACCGCCGGCAAGACCGTGAGCACCCTGGGCGGCGCCCACTACACCGCCTCGAAAGCGGCCCTCCAGGGGCTCACCCGCGCCGCCGCCAAGGAGCTGGGCCCGCACGGCATCACCGTCAACGCTGTCTGCCCCGGCCTCTTCGACACCGAGCTCACCCGCGAGCACGCCACCCCCGAGCTCCTCGAAGCCGCCGCAAAATCCTTTCCTATCCGACGCCTCGGCGATCCCGTCGAAGTCGCCGACCTCATCTGCTTCCTCGCCTCCGAAGCCGCCGGCTACATTACGGGCGCTTCGCTGGATATCAATGGCGGGGATTTGATGGTGTAGGGGCGTCCTCTCGCCGGAAGCGGAGTTCCTTCAGCTTCTCGGTGATCTCTTCGCGGACCTCCTCCCAGGGCCGGGCAGCGCCGGGATCGATCCGGTGGGCATCCAGGCGGTCCTGGATGACCTGCCAATGCCAATCAGGAACTGGCAACGTTTCAGGAAGTGGACGAAAATGGGGCATAATTAGCTTCTACCCAGTATACCTCAGGAGCAGGCCCGTGCTGGGTCCGTGCCGACGCACCTTGAAGGAGGGCAGGCAAGCCATGGCGAAATCCTCGAAGCTGGTCGTAATGATTTCGAGCCGCTGCGAAGACAAGTTCCCCCTCGACGGCGGCCCCGCGCTTTCCACGACCCGCATCCAGCTCAAGGATGAGATTGAGGCCCTCGACGTCTTCGGCAAGAAGATCTTCGAGGTCTGGATCAACGAGAAGGCGCCTCCGCAGGGAGGTACCTGGGACAGTTGGGACACCTGCATCCAGGCCGTCAAGGATTGCGACATCCTGATCGTCCTCTGCAACGGCAACGCCGGCTGGGCGAAGGATGCCGGGGACATCGGGATCTGTCACGCCGAGCTGATGACCGGTCTGTCGCAGGCCCGCGCCAAGGTTCGCCTGATCGCGCTCGGCAACGTCACCTCGACCGATAAGGCGCAGGAGCAGCGCAACCAGGATTTCCAGGCCTACGTCGCGCTTCAGAGCCAGTTCCGAGGCGGCAAGGTCGCCACCGTCGACGACCTGAAAGCGCGCGTCAAGGAAACCGTCCGCGACGCCCTGATCGCCCTGGCACAAACGGGAGTCGAGGAAGCGAACCAGGGGCGCTTCGACAGCGGCCCGGCCCTGGACTGGAGCCGTCTCGACTTCCGCACCCGTCAGGAAAAGATGCGGAACGTCCTGTGGGATGTGATCGTCAAGCGCAACGGCTCCAGCGAGGACCACGGCCACCTGATCGCCAGGATCGCCGGCCGCGAGATCCTGATCGTTCCGAGCGCAATCCCCGCGGCGCTCACCGTCGGCCCCGCCAAAGAGCTGGTCGGCCAGCCTTTCCTTCGCGATCACGAGCTCGCCCCCCTCCTCAAAGGCAACCGCGGCGGCCCCGTCCACGTCATCGCCTGCCACCGCACCGCCACCGAATCCCAGGCCGCCCGCCTCCTCGGCTTCCCCGACGCCGAATTCGTGACCACCCCCTTCGGAGTCTTCGTCGCCGACAACGTTCAAAAGGTGCAGTTCGCCTTCCTCACCAACTGCCGCGACGAAGCCAACACCCGCCACGGCGCCCAGCGCCTCTTCGAATGGCTGGCCCAGACCGGCGAAGACAAGCTCGTCGCCCAGAGGGCGGCCGCCCGCGCGCGGATCGTGAAGGCGATCGCGCTGGAGGCGGAGGGGTGACAGACGGCCAGGAGCCCTATGCTTATCGGGAGATGTGCCGACGATGACCGCCGGCCGCGCCGCCCTATTGGGCCTGATGAACCGCTATCTCGCCGCCTTGATGGACCCCTCCATCTCGCTCCTGGAAGTCCATAATGATGTACCTCCTTCAAGCCGCGGGTGAGCCCTTGCGCCTCCGCTACGTCAAGGCACCTTACGGCCCTTACGCGGAGAATCTGCGTCACGTCTTGCGCGAAATCGAGGGGCACCTCATCTCCGGCTATGCGGATGGTGGCGATGCGCCGGGTAAGCAACTGGCTCTGGTGCCCGGAGCGGTGCGAGACGCGGAATCTTTCCTGGCGGCTCACCCAGCAACTCGAGAGCGATTCGATCGGGTGGCTCGGCTCGTCGAAGGCTTCGAGACTCCGTTCGGCCTGGAGTTGCTCGCCACCGTCCATTGGGTGGCTGTCGAGGAGCAAGCCAAGGATCACGAAAGCATCGTGCGGGCTACCTATGCCTGGAGCCCGAGGAAACGCCAGTTCACGCCCGCGCAGATCGAGCTCGCCGAAGAGCGGCTCGACTCAGAAGGATGGCTTGCCACGGCAGTCCGCGGATCAGGGTCGCGGCCTCCGTAACAGTTGTCATAACGCCCCTTTCGCCGCCCGAGGCGCCGCTCCCGCCGTGCCCGGCGGCACACAAAACTGGCGCGGCGGCTCCCGCAGCGCCGGCGGCGCGGGTGCCGCCTCGCGTCCGGCCCCTGCCGCCTCGTCCGGCGGGGCGTTCGCCGCGCGAGGCGAGAGCCGCAGCGGACGAGGCGAAGCGTTCGCCTCGCGAGGCGAAAGGGGCAGCGGACGCGGCGAAGGCGCCGCCTCGCCAGGCGATGGGGGCGCCGCGGGCGGCGGCGAGGCCGTTGTAGACTTTCCGAGCGCGATCCTACTGAAACGACGGCATGCCCTCTCTCACCCTTCTCGCACAGACGGTCCCCGGCGCCGCCCGCGCGCGGGCGAGCCGTGGGCTCGTCGCTTTCGCGCTCCTGGCGCCGGCGCTCCTTCCGTCGCCGCTCCTGGCTGAGCGCACGCCGGACCGGAGCGCGCTTCTGAAGGAGATCGTTCAGACGCGGGAGGAGATCGACCGCTTCGAAGCCGAATCGCCCGTCAACGATGGCGCACCGGAAGCCGCGCGGGCCATCGGCTGCCTCTGGACTCTGACCCAACGGTGGACGAGCGAGTACCTGAACACCCACCCCTACGCCTCCGCCCGCGAGATCCTGGCGGACCTGGCGCCTCTCGCCAAGGCCGGCGAGCTGCAGCCTTCCGTGGTCCGCCTGAACAGCAACGCCGTGGTGGTCGCCCTCGACCGCGATTTTCAAGGCACCGTCTTCGCACTCTCCCGGACTCCCCCGCAGCCCTTCGCCGTAACCTGGGACATCCGCGGGCAGGCGACAAAAAACTGGCTGGACGGCGACCTGATGCCCTGGATCGATACCGCGCCGGGCGTCCACGCGGGCCCTCTGGGAGGGCGCGTCCTGGCGCTGCCGGCCACCCGCTCGGGGCGGCCGCGGTTCCTGATCGAGGCCATCCAGCACTCCGGCATGGGACTCGTGGTGCCGGGGCAACTCAGCGTCTGGGAGTGGACCGGGAGCGAGGCCGTGCCGGAGCTCATTCAGGGCTATCTCACGGCCGGCGGCCTGAGCGCGACGCTGCGCGGCGACCGGCTGCGCGTCCGGACCAAGGAGATCCTCCAGCGGATCTACACCTGCGGTTCCTGTGACGATCCCCAAGGGACCTGGACGCTGCGCGTGACTCCCGACGGCGTCGCCGACCTCGGGCACGCCTTCGACGATCCGCTCGTGAAGTTCGTCGACGATCTCCTGGACCGCGTGGTCCGCCGCCAGGACGTCTCCGCGCTGGCCTCCCGCTCCGCCCAGGCGCAACTGGCGAAGATCGTCGACGCCGAGCGCGCGGACGAGAAAGAGAAGGGCTTCGAGTGGTATGACAGTCCCCGGTTCGGCATGATCATGAGCTGGAAGATCCGCCTCGATTCGAAACGGGCGAACCGCCGCGTGATCGATCTCGAGACCGACAGCGCCCATTTCCTCTTCACGCTCGCAAAAAGGCGCGGAAAACCTTATGTGACCGCGATCAAGGACCTCTACGCCGACGAGTGAGGCTCGTTGTACACTTCTCCCGAAAATGCCCGTTTCGGCCACATCCTCGCAGGCGGTCTACGACGCTCTCAAGGCGTGCGGCATCCGGCTGCTCTCGGTGCTGCCGGAAACCTGGCTGGTCCATCTGGTCACCCTCGCCGAGGAGGACCCCGGGATGGTCCTGGTGCGGCTGGCCAAGGAGGAGGAGGGTGTCGGGATCTCGGCCGGCGCCCATCTCGCCGGGGTCAAGTCGGCGATGCTGATGCAGAACCACGGGCTGCTGGCGAGCATCAACGCCATCGTCTCGCTGGCCCAGCTCTATCGCATCCCCCTGCTGATGGTGGTGAGCCACCGCGGCGGCTTCGGCGAGGAGCACCCCTGGCAGACGGAGGGGGGCGCGGTCACCGAGCACGTCCTGGATGCCCTGCGCATCCCCTACGTGATGCTCGACGAGCGGGGCCAAGTGGCCGCGCGCGTCCGCCAAGCCCAGGCGCTGGCCGAATCGAGCCTGCGGCCGGTGGCGCTGCTGCTCTGCCGCGGCCTCATGTGGGAGGACTGAATGGGAGAAGAGATGGAACGCCGGATGCTCCGCGTCGACGCCCTGCGCGCCATCTATCCCGAGCTGTCGCGCTGCGTGGTGATCACCAACATGGGCTTCGCGCCGGCCGAGCTCTACTCCCTCGGGCATCAGCCCGGCTTCTTCTATCTCTGGCACTCCATGGGCCTCGCCTCCTCGGTAGGGCTGGGGATCGCCCTCAGCCGCCCGGAGCTGCAAATCGTGGTGATCGACGGCGACGGCTCGCTGCTGATGAACCTCGGCAGCCTCACCACGATGGCCCGCTACCGCCCGGCGAACCTGATCCATATCGTATTCGACAACGAGGTGCTCCTTTCGGTCGGCCGGAGCTTCACCACCGCCACGGCCACCGGATCGGATCTCGCCGCCATCGCCGCCGCCTCGGGCGTTCCCCGCACCGCGACCTGCCGCACCGAGGACGAGCTGCGCGGCGCCTTCACCGCGGCACTGGCGGCGAAGGAGCTCGCCTGCCTGGTCGCGAAGGTCGAGCCGCAGGGGCCGGCGAGCTACATGATCGATCTCCACTATCTCGAAAGCCGGTTCCAGTTCCAGCGCCATCTGCGCGGCCTGTCACCGCAAGGAGAAACCAATTGAGCATCCTCCAGCAGCTCGCGGCAGAGCTCGACGCCGGCCGCGTCCGGGTCGTCGACCTCACCCAGCCCCTCGGTCCGGAGACGCCGGTGATCGCGATCCCGCCGCAATTCGCCGGCTCGCCCGGAGTGACGATCGAGGTGATCTCGCAGTTCGACGAGAACGGTCCGGGGTGGTACTGGAACACGCTCCATTTCGGCGAGCACACCGGGACGCACTTCGACGCGCCGGTGCACTGGATCACCGGTAAGGATCTGCCGGACAACGCCTGCGACACCATTCCTGTGCGGCGTTTCGTGGGTCCCGCGTGCGTGATCGACGTGACGGCCGAGGTGGAGGCGAACCCGGATTTCCTGCTGACCCGCGACGGCCTCCTCGACTGGGAGGCGCGGCACGGCCGCATCCCGCGCGGCGCCTGGGTGCTGCTGCGCACCGGCTGGAGCCGGCGCACGGGCGCGGAGGAGTTCCTCAACGCCGGTCCGGACGGCCCGCACAGCCCCGGATTCCATCAGGAGACGTCGCTCTTCCTGATCCACGAGCGGGACATCCTCGGCGTCGGCGTCGAGACCGTGGGAACGGACGCCGGCCAGGCTTTCGCTTTCGATCCGCCGTTCCCCAATCACACCTTCATGCACGGCGCCGGTAAATTCGGCCTCGCCAGCCTGCGCAACCTCGACCAGCTCCCCGCCACCGGCGCGCTGGTGATCGCGGCGCCGCTGAAGATCGTCCACGGCAGCGGCAGTCCGCTGCGGGTGCTGGCGCTGGTGGATTCCGAGTCGTAAGGTCAACGCACGGGAGCGCTCATGAATACAACCGGAACGACGGCTACGATGGCGGACGCGATGGGCATGATGGAGCACCCGGAGAGCACGATCTCCGTGCCGCCGCTCGTGGACGAACGCGTGCTCCAGCGGTTTTGCAACGCGGTGCAGAGCTACGCCGATAGCGTCGGCTCGCACGACGAGGCCGCGAAAAAACTTCGCGAGCTTCGCGCTCGCCTCACCACGCTGCGCGGGCTCGCGAGCCTGTGCCGCCTCGCGATCGTCGGGCATCCGCACTCCGTCGCTCGCGTCGTGGATGAGATGTTCTGCCTCTCCGTGGACTTTCCTTCCGATCCGCTCGAAGACTCGTGCGACGAAGTCGAGAGGAACCAGGACGAGCCGGACGATCGCGTGCAACTGGCGGCGGCGGTGGACCTTTTCGCGGGCGCGTCGTTCGTCAGCAAGGACCGTCGCGAGCAGCGCGATGGCTTCATCATCGGCGTCGTTCGCGCGATCGAGGACGCGATCGCTTTTCCGGTGACGTTCTCCGCCGAAGCGGCGACCTACCTCGGCGAAGGGGACGGAACGCTGTCGATGGTCCACGCCCGTATCGTGATCACCAACGCGACGCAACGTCTGCTCGACAACGATCAGAAGTGTGTCCCACGCGCGCCGAAAGAGATCCGCGGACGTCTCGCATGTCTGGCGAAAGCCTGGATGTGCGCGAACCCGGTGGACCTGTTCTTCCACGTGATCTCGGGGCCCAGGCTCCGGCGGATCGTGCACTGGGAGGACCCCGAACGCCGACGTCCGGACGCCGCGCGCGTCGGCGACCGCGTGACGCTGCTCCTTCGCGATCACGACGAGCGCAAAGATCCGTGCGCGCCCGGATGCGGGGACGACCTGCGCGACCTCGGCGTGATGTTCTGTCCACATCAACCGGCAGCCGTCATCCGAGTGGTGGAGGACGGGCTTCAAACGCTCGTCCCGGCAGGCGCGCGCACCGGCCCGATCGCCATCGTGAAGAAGGCGCCGGACTTCACGGCCGTGAAAGACATGCTCGCGGAGTATGCCGACGCGTATCCGTTCGAATGGCCGTTCAGCATCTTCTCCGTCGTTCGCATGGACATGTGGGCCTATCCGGTCGCGTTTGGAATGCCTGTGCTGAAGATCATGCAGGATCAAGACAGGGGACTGCGATGACGAATCCAGCGGGATCGTGGGACAAGACGATCGAAGATGCCCTTCAGATCGTCGGCG
>DASWQX010000674.1:0-10755 GCA_036403495.1 Thermoanaerobaculia bacterium | reverse complement strand
AGGAGAGGGACCGAGGGTGAGGTCGCAGGCCACAAACATCCCCGATCCTGCGAGATGTGTGTAAGAGGGTGGGCTCGCGCCCCAGGATCTACGTGCCGTCGCCCCCTTTGGGGCAAAAGCCCCGTCCCTGCTGTCCTTTACGTCCTTGTTGTCCCTGCCTTCTCCTCAGAAGCTGACGGACAACGTCAAAATCCCATAGTGGATCTTCACCGCCGGATCGGTGAAGACGTCCAGGTTGTGGTCCTGGCTGAGGAAGCCACGGTCCTCGTGGCCTTCGAGCTTGAGGACGAGGTCCTTGCGAAAGGCATAGTCGAGGGCGACGGCGAGGTCGCGGTCGAGGTGGACGTCGGCGCTGGGGTGCGCGGGGCGCTTGAAATCGCTGGTCTGGAACTCCCCCTGGAGATGGAGCCAGAGCTTCGGCGTCAGCGCGGCTCCGAGCTCCAGGTAGCCGCCGCGGGTGTCGACGGTGGGGAAGGCGATGCCGGAGAGGGCGAGGGGGTGGCGGCCGGCCAGGTACTCGGCGCGCACGTCCCAGTGGGCGAAGCTGCCGTCGACCGAGAGGAGCAGGGAGCGCCAGTCGTCGCTGGAGCCCACCCGCAGCAGGCCGTCGCGCACAGTGAACCGGTTGGCCGCGGCGCCGAAACGGAGGCCGGGGATCGGCGTGCGGAGCCAGGCGCTTCCTCCGAGACCGTCCTCAGCGCGGGCGCGGGCCGCGAGCGCGGTGCCGGGCGCCTGTTCGAGCAGGTCCCAGCCGCCCCCGTAGGCGGCGAGGTCGAGCCTGAAGCCGCCGCCGAGCTTGATGGGGTAGGCGAGGGCGAGGCCATCCACCGTCTCGTTGACGGCGCCACCCTCCTGATAGACCGCGGCCGGCGCGGTGAAGAAGGGGAGGCGCGTGCCGACCTCCCGCCGCTCGTTCCAGATCCCCACCGGCACGGGCGTCCGCCCGGCGCGCACGTCGAGACCGGAGCCGAAGCGGTGCTCGTAGAAGGCCCAGTCGGCGTCCACGTCGCTGCGCAGATCGGGGCGCGGATCGAGCCCCCGCCGCTGGTTGCGGAGCTGTACCACGACCTCGTCGTCTGTGGTCAGCCCGTAGCTCAGACGCAGCGCAAGGTCCCGGTAGTCGGTCGTGCCGTGATGCGGGATGCCGAAGAGCACGCCGTCGTCGCTGCGGGCATAGCCCTGCGATAGGAAAACAGAGGCGGCCAGCCCGCCGAGCTCCGCGCCCTCCTCGACCTCGATCACCACCGTCGCCGTGTCGGAGAGGCCGGCCTTGTTGGTGACCCTGAGGACGACGTGGTGGAACCCTTTCGCGAGGTGCACGGTGAGCAGCGGACCGGCACCGAGCGGCACGGTCGAGGAATCCGGCAGCACTTCGAACCAGAGGTACTGGACGATGCCGTCCGCCGTCCCCGGCGTCGAGTCGGGATCGGTCGAATGGCTGCCGTCGAGCTTCGCGGTGGTGGAGTGGACCTCGTGGTCGCCGCCGGCGTTGGCCACCGGGTAGCGGCTCTTCAGCTCGTCGGGCAGGATCGCGATCCCCAGCCCCGGATCGCCGACGCAGAGGCGCAGGGCGTGCGGCAGCACGGTGAGCACCGAGTCGCCGTCGCGCACCACGTCGCGCGGGTTCTCACGGGACTGGCAGCGCGGGAATGGGCCGGGGATGCCGGGCGTGTTGAACGCCGCGGCCACGGCCTGCGCGACCTGGCCGGCGGTCTGGCCGGCGGCGGTGGGCACGTCGATCTCGCAGGTGCCGACGCCCGAGATCTCCGTAAAGCGCAGGGCGCCCCCCGCGGCGCCGCCCGGAGCGGTGGCGAAGCGGACGCGGGTGATTTCGAGCTGGCCCGAGGTGGCGACGCCGAGCCCCTGGAGGTCGAAGCAGAGGCCGGCCGCCTGGCCGGGATCGCTCTGGAACGCCGGCATGAGCTGGCTCCCCTTCACCGGCGGCGCGGAGAGGATGAGATGGGGGTCGTAGCCCGGCAGATCCTCGCCGCCGTGGGGGACCGGGAAGATCCCCGTGGTGCGCGCCGTGACGCCGGCGGCGGCGCAGGTCGCGCTGGCGTTGATCAGGTCGCTCGCCCGCTGGATGATCCTCGCGCGCTCCTCGCCGACCGTGAAGGGCACCCGCACCGAGCAGAGCGCATGCGTCGAGCCGTCCCCCGCCTGCACGGTGGGGGTGACGAAGAAGGCGCGCTTCTCCGCGTTGGCCGGTGGCGGCGGTGGCTCCGGACCGGGGCGCACCGCCGGCGCGCCGAGCGGTCCGCCGCCACCACCACCACCGCCCGCTCCCGGCGTGCCGTCGAGGCCCATGATGCTCGTCGGCGGGTTGTTCTGCTGCTGGCAGCCGTTGACGTGCTCGATGCCGATCTCGCCGTTGCAGTTGACGATCACCGAGGTGATCGGGTTGCCCGGCTGGTTGCACGCCGCGACGGTGCCGCCGCCGACGCACTTGCCGTTGAGGCACCCCCACACCACCGGCCGCCCCATGTAGAAGGCGCCCTTGCTGGTGACGAGCTGGCCGGTGCCGTCGGTCATGATGGCGCCGCCGTCGCCGTCCGTGGAGCCGGTCGCGCAGGTGGTGCCGTCCTGGCGGAGGATGGTCACCGTGCAGCTCTGGTTGGTGTTCAGGAAGCCGGTGCCGTAGACCGGGATGTCCCAGATCCCGCCGTCGACCCACCCCTCGAAGTTGTTCACCATCGGTTTGGTGAGCACGAAGGCGCCGCGCCCGTGGGTGCCCGCCCAGGCTCGCCCGCGCACCTCGTCGAGGCTGATCTGGTAGACCGGCACGTTCGGCATCCCGTTGTTGAGCGGGTTCCAGCCGCCGCCGCCGTCGGTGCTCTTGTAGACCCCCGCGTCCGTGCCCACCCAGACGCGCTGCGGATCGTTCGCCTCGATCGTGACCGTGTTCACCGGCTGGTCGGCGGGGAGGCCGCCGGCGAGCGGGCTCCAGGGGCCGCCGCTGGTGCGCTTGAACAGGTGCGACCCCGCTCCGAAGCCGGAGAAGGCGGCGTAGACGGTGGTGGGGTCGGTCGGATGCACCGCCATCCGCGTCACCGGCGCGGCCGGCGTCCCGGAATCGATCTTGTGCCAGCAGGAGGCGCTGGGGCAGGGTCCCGAGCCCGTGTCGCTGACCCAGATCGCACCGTTGTAGAGGCCGACGTAGACGATGTTGTGGTTGGTGGCGGACACCGCGATGGCGGTGATCACGTTGCCGGTGCCGATGTCGGGGAAGGGGCCGACGCCGCCCGCGAGGTTCGGGCTCACCACCTGCCAGGTGCCCGCCGCGTTGGCCCGGCTGTAGAGCTCGACGGTGCCGATGTAGATCACGTGCGGCGACTGGGGATCCTGGGTGATCGGCGGGTAGAACGCCGAATCCTCGGGATAGACGAAGGTGCCGTAGCACTGGCTGCTGGTCACGCCGTCGAGCCCGTTCAGGATGGCGGAGAAGCTGCCCAGCGCGCCCGAGCCGGCCTGCGGGCACTGGCGGGTGTAGAGGTCGTACATCTGGTTGACGTTGCCGAGGTCCATCACCGTCGGGCCGGAGTCGCCGTCGTTGATGTGCTGCCAGACGCGGTTGCCGGTCCACATCTCGGTGCCGTTGTCCTGCGTGCCGCCGATCACGGCGCCGGTGAGCGGCGACGAGGAGAGGGACTGGAACTCGGTGATCTGAAGGTCGTAGTTGAGGCTCAGCCAGTTGTTGCCGTCGGTCGAGTGGTACAGGCCGCCGTCGTTGCTGACGAAGAGGTGCTGGGGGTTGGTGGGATCGAAGGCCAGGTCGTGCTGGTCGGGGTGGAGGTTCCAGAGCGGGTTGTAGGTCTGGCCGCCGTCGGTCGACAGGCAGAGCGCGTAGCCGCCGAGGTAGACCTTGTCGGAGCTGGTGGGATCGATCTTCAGCACGTGGCTGTAGCGGCTGTAGTCGCGCGGGCAGCCGACCGTGATGCCGCTGGCGTTGGGGATCGGCGGCAGCCGCTGCTGCCAGCTCGCGCCGCCGTCGGTCGAGCGGAACACCCCGGGCTGGCAATCGGCGGTGATCGGATCGCCGCAGACGCCGAAGCTGGCGTAGAGCACCGCCGGCTGCGCGGCGCTCGGCCGCCGGAGGTCGAGCACGACGAAGTCGAAGGTGAGGCTGGACGGATTGGGCAGGCCGGCCACCGCCGCGCAGCCGGGCACCGAAATGCCGGGGTCGAGCGGGCACCAGGTATTGCCGCCGTCGGTGCTCTTGAACACGCCGCGGCCGATGAAGCCGGCGTACAGCGTATTGCCGTCCGTGGGATCGATCACCAGGCTGGACGGCTTGGCGTTGTTGCTGCCGGCCACGGTGAGCTTGCTCCAGCTTCCGCCGCCAGGAGGGGAGCGGAAGATCCCATACCCCTGCGCCGGCGCCGGCGCGGTGACGGTCGACTCCGAGGCCGAGGCGGTCTCGCCGCTCGACAGGGTCACGAAGATGCGCTTCGTGGGGTCGAGGACGACGTTGTTGATCGAACCGTTGCGGAAGATCGACTCGCCGCTGAGCGTCCAGGAGAAACTGGAGATCTCGCCGCCGCTCGTCTGGCCGATCAGCAGGCCGGCGCCGCGGTAGGTGTCGCGCCGGATGCTGTTCTCGCCGGTGCCGGCGTAGATCGTGTTGCAGTCCGTGGCCGTGCAGTTGTCGAGCACCAGGGCGCCGATGGCGAGCGACTTCTCGCCGTCCGAGCGCGGGCTCCAGTGCTGGCCGCCGTCCGTGGTCGACCAGACGCCGCCGTTGGCGGTGCCGAGGTAGATCACCTGCGGGTTCAGTGGATCGATGGCCACCGCGGTGGAGCGCCCGGCGACCTCGGCGCGGATACCGCCATATCCGACACCGTACGCCTGCCCCTGCGTGACGGGCGCCGGACCGACCGGGAACCAGGTGGTGCCGTTGATGGTGGAGGCGGCCTGGAGAGGGTGGGACACGAGGAGCAACGCCGCGCCGGCGATGAGGGCTGCTGCGGGATGAAGGCGATATGAAAACTTCATGGGAACCTCCTTCGAGGGGTTCGTTCAAAACCTTCAGGCGGCCACGGGGCGGCCGTCCAGACGGTGGAAGCGGAAGCCGCTGAACGGCTCGCGGCAGGTGAGCTGGAGCTCGCGCAGGACGGAGATCGCCATCTCCTCGCCGAGGCGCAGGCCGGCCTCGATGTCCGAGCGCCAGTGGATCCCCGCGAACATGCGTCCCAGCCCGATGTTGGTCGCCAGCTTGTCGAGCTCCCCGCCCACCGTCAGCGGCGGGCCGTCGTAGCGCGCCAGCGACAGCCCGTCCGCGCTCGCCGTGACCGCCTCGGGCAGCACCCAGGCCTCGTCGAAGAACGCTTTCAGCACCGTGATCCCGGCGGCGCTCACCACGGCATGGCCTGCCGGATAGGCCGGGTGGGTCGGGCACCCTTCCGGGTACGAGGACGAGAGCAGGGCGCTCGACCGCGGGCGCAGGGTTTCGGCGAGCGCCGCCGAGTCGAGCAGGCTGGGATGGAGCGGGTAGGCGGCGCGCTTCGCGAGATGGTTCTCCAGGCGTCCGCCCAGCTCCTCGGGCCGCAGCCGCCGGTGGACCATCCATTTCTGGAACCAGCAGGCGTTGAGCGCCGCCTGCGTCACCGTGGCGATCAGGTAGAACAGATAGGGCGCGCCGAAGGTGGAGAAGCCGGCCTGTCCGCTCGAATGCGCGTAGGGGTTCCCCGGGTTCGCCGGCGCTCCCATCTTGAGCAGGATCAGGCCGGCGCTCAGCGCCCCCTGGTAGATGAAATCGCGGTGGACGAACTCGGCGAGGTCGCGCCCGTTGCGCACGTAGCAAGGCACGGCGCCCAGCGCGGGCGGTCCCGTGGGGACGCCGTTCTGGGTGTCCAGCCAGCGGTCGTAGTCGCCGAGATAGTCGCGGCCGGGAACGGCGGTGCGGATCTTCTGCTCGACGGGGAGCGGCGAGTAGAGGATCTCCTGCCAGAGGAATTGTGAGAGGTAGGGCCCGGCGAGGCTGCCGGCGCTGTCGCCGCGGAAGAGCGATGCCGGGGTGACCGGCCGGCCGCGCAGCCGCGCCAGCTCGCCGGCGGCGCGCGCGGTCAGCGGATCGGAGTCGTAGCGGGCGAACGGGATGTCGCGGGCGAGCGCCTGCCAATAGAGCTCGACCATCTCCGCCGCTTGCTCCGCGCCGCCGAAGCGGAGCGCCGGAGGGCAGGCGATCGCCCACGGGTCGGCGCCGATCAGGTTGAACGCGTATCCGGCCTGCGGATCGGTGAGCTTGACCTCGCCCACCTTGGGGATGAACTCGAAGTCGCGCGGATCTCCCGATCGCAGCGCCCGCAACAGCAGCGCGTAGGCCTCCGGGTTCACCACGCCGAGCCGGTCGTGCGGCAACGCCTTCGAATACACCGCGGCGTAGTCGGGGATCTCCGCCTCGTCGCCGTTCGCCGCCTGGGCCGACCGGCTGCCGGCACGCTGAAGGTCCGCCGCCGCCATCCGCACCCGGTAGGCCTCGCCGTCCCGACCTGGAATCTCGGCCGCACCCGCCGCCAGCCCCAGCGGCGCACCTAACGGCAATCCCGCGGCCAGCGCCGCACCGCCGCGAAGCAGCGCGCGGCGGCTGAACCCCACCGTACCGGCAGTCTCCTCGTCCCGTTCGCTCATCTCGGTCTCCTCGCGAGATCTTGGGCGCGGGAGGGAGGAGGTTTGTTACTGTTGAGGCGGGCAGCCGCCGCGTGCGGTTCATCCTTGGATCGGAGGGCTTGTAGAGACGTTCCCAGCCCGTCCACGACACTCTGTGCAGGCCACGGGGACGGCGGGACGTCTCCGACGGAGGGCATGCCGTCGCCGAGGGCAGGGCCTGACCGGAGTTAGCGGCCTCCTCACCGGGAGTGGCAGATGGCAGGATCAACCCTTCGAGGAGACGTCCCGCCGTCCCCGTGGCCTGCACAGAGTGTCGTGGACGGGCTGGGAACGTCTCTACAAGCCCTTCGATCAACGGATGAACCGGATCTGTCCGAAGTAACGAAATCGCTGAGGCCCGCGCCTCAAAGTAAGCAAGGGTCTGTCAAAATCCAGGGCAACACATCGAAGAATCCTCCATGCCCGCGCGGACCCTCCTCCCTCTGTCTTTCCTCCTAACCCTCCTGGCGCCGCCGGCGCTGGCGATGGCGCCGCATCGGGATGCGTGCTCCGGCGATCAGCTCCCCTATGTGCTCAACGTCGGCCTGCCGCGGCTGCCGGAGGCTCAGGGAGTGCGGTCCGAAGGGCTTCAGCGGGAGGTCGAGGCGCTGTTCAAGGCCTTTTACAAGGATCACGGCCTTTGCCCTTCTCGCAAGCTGCAGATCAACATCACGGTGGCCGGCGATTACGAGATCCTCGACTGGATGGCCCAGGGGCTGATCGACGTCGCGGTGGTTCCCGATCTCTCGGTCTATCTCCTCACCCAGCACGACGCCGTGCCCTTGCAGGAGATGGCGGTCGCCTCCTATCCCTTGGGGACGCTGGGAAAGCTGCTGCTCCCTTCCTCGCAGTCCCCGCCCCTCTCCGAACGGCTCTCCGGCGGGTATTGGACGCGGCGGGCGGAGGGCGACGCCTGGAAGGATTTCGACGCGTTCCTGGCGGAAGCCTGGAACGCGGCGCGGCAGCCGTCCGCTCCCGCGATCTCCGGGCACCGGCTCATCCTCGCCTCCCATCTCTCGACGTCCGGCTTCCTCGCGCCTGTCGCCAGGGCCGCCGATTGGCTGGAGGGGCGGACACGGGGGGTCGCGGACGTCGCGGAGAAAGACCGGCTGGCCGACCTCTTCTGGCAGGCGTTCTTCGCCGGGACCCATTTCGCCGTGGACTGCGATTCGCTGGAGCGGGCTCCGGTGGCGACGAACGATCAGAGCTGTTGGCGGCTCCCAGCGGACGCGGCAGTCGAGCGGGACGGGCTGGTGGACATCCTTTTTCCGGGCGAGAGCGTGGCGGAGCGCGCGGCGATCGCGGGCGCTCCCATCAGGCGCGAGCATCTGGTCGTCGCCTCGCGGGCCGCCGGGCCGATCTTCGCTCCCGGGCTGCCGGCCGCGGCCGTGCGGCTCCCCGCCGTCCTGGAGGCGCTGTTCAAGCCGCGGAACCCTCCCGTCAAGAACCCGCCCGCCGCCTTCCTGAAAATGCTCGATCCGGAGCCCACGTTCGGCGTCCGCATGTTCGGCTTCACCGTCGACGAGGCCCTGCGGCTGCTGCGCCAGGATCAGGAGACCTCGGGACGGAGGAGCCTGGCGCTGGTGCTGCCCGGCGGCGGTGTCAAGGCGGCGTACCAGTCGCGGATCCTCGACGAGCTCTACCGGCGCGGCGAGCTGAGGAACTTCCGGACTCCCGGCAGCAGCGCTCCCGGTGAGCCGCTGGATGTCCAATACGTGATCGGGACGAGCGGCGGCGCCCTGCTCGGGTTCTTCGTCTCGCAGCTCGCCGAGAAGGGGCCCTGGGACCTCTCCGAGATCCTCTGGAAGACGCACGACCGGTTCCATAGCGCCGACCGCTTCCTCGAGAGTACGGACATCTTCAACTGGACCGACCTGCTGCGCTACGCCAGCGTGATCGCCAGCTTCCTCGTCTTCTGTGGTCTGCTCGCCGCCGTCTCCGTGCCCGAGCGCTCGCCGCTCCGGCCGCCGCGGGAGGAGGGCGCGACGCGGCTCCGCCCCTGGCTGATGCCGATCCTGATCTTCCTGCTGCTGGTGGCCCCCTTCCTGGTGCGGCTGGCCAACGGCACCGTCCCCAAGGAGCAGATCCCCGAGTTCGAGGGGATGATCTACGCGCTCCTCGCCATGATCGCCATGTTCGCCGACCAGTCGGTGATCCACGAGCACCAGGAGCGCCGCGAGGGGCACGGCGGCCCCTGGATCTCGCCGGCCCTGCTGACGGTGACCGGGGCGCTCCTCGTCGTCCTGCCGTTGGCGGCGCAGGCGAAGCAGACAAGGCTCCACTTCCTGGTCGATCCCGTCACCTTCGGCCCCGCTTTCGCGGTGCTGGCGCCGCTGGTCCTGCTCGGCGGCCTGATCCTGCCGCTCCGCTCCCGCGAGGGCCGGGCGGGGTGGAGCGCCGGGCTCCGCGTGGCCCTGGAGCTGCTGGTGCCGGCGGGCGTGGCGCTCGCCCTCTACGTGCTGCTGCCGGCAGGGTGGATGGACGCCCTGAAGATGCCCTTCTTCCTCTCCGGGTTCCTCCTCGTGCTGGTGAGCCTGGGCGCCAACTTCTTCCTCGGCCGCTTCGGCGCCGGCGGCTGGCTCTGGCGGCTCGGCTACTACGCGGCGCTGCTGCTCTCGGCGCTCCTGCTGCTCAACCTCTGCTGGCCGGCCGAGGTCGACCCGTTCCAGCCCTGGGCCAGTTTCGGCAAGCACACGCTGGACGTCACCGGGGGCACCTTCCTGGTCTGCGTCGGCCTGCTCGTCCTGATGGTCGGCGGCGTCTCCTGGATCTACGCCGCGCACCGCCAGTACCACCTGCGGTTGCAGGACTTCCTCTTCGCCTACGTCGTGGTCCTGCTGCACGCGTTGGCGGTCTACGCCGTGCTGGTCGGAGTCATCCACTACCTCCCCGACTGGCTCTCGCCGCTGGAGCTGACCAGCGAGTTCTGGCTCTGGCTCCTGGCGACCAGCGCCGCCCTGGGTAGCGTTCTGCTGCTCGCCGCCCTCGGCCGCCTGGGAGGCGGGCAGAGCCGCCTGGTGAGATACCTCCGCGACAGCTTCGAGCTCCTCTGCGGGCACCACCCCAACGGCGACTTCGTGACCCGCCGTTTCCTGCGCATGGCGGCGTTCTCGATCTTCGCCCTCGGCTGGTGGAACCTGGTCGTGGCGCCGGCCCTCTATGGCAACGGCGCCGCCCATCGCTACCTGGAAGGGGCGATCGCCCGCTTCGAGGCGCGGATCGGCGAGCGGCCCGGCGGCCTCGACTACCAGCCGACCGCCTGCTTCATCGCCCCGGCGAACCTGCTGGAGAAGGACGGCACCCGCTATTTCGTCTTCGTGCCGGCCGGGGCCGACTGCCTGGTCCCCGCGGGGCAGACCGCCGGCGGCGCCCGCTGGCTGGTCTACGGCCCCGGGCGCGGCGCGGCGCCGATCCCGAACCGCGAGTTCCTCCACGAGGTGATCTTCGCCTCCGGCTCGCCCTTCCCGATCTTCCCGGCGCACCGCCTGCCGCTGGCCGAGGGCGAGGAGTCGCTGGTCGACGGCGGCTACTCGAACAACGTGCCGGTGGACGTGGCGGTGAAGGCTTCGGCGGGACAGGTGTTGATCGTCGACTCCTCGAGCCCGGTGAGCGCCGTCGTCCCGCCCTCGCGCGTCCTGCCGCTGCTGGTCGGCGATCTGGTGCGCAACCTCGGCCGGCTCCCCGGCTTCCTCTTCGAGCGCTCCCAGCAGAGCGACCGCCTGAGCCGGCGGGACCTGCTGGTGGTCTCCCTGGCCCCCTCGCCGCCGGCACACGGCGAAGCCGCCTGGCCGCCGCTGTTCGACTTCCGGCGGCAGACGGTGAAGCGGATGGAGGACACCGCCACGCGCGACCTCGGCCGCCGGATCGGGCTGGTCGAGAGCTGGGGAAGGCCGCGTTTCCAGCTCAGCGTGACGGTGGAGGGGCGGCGCTGAGGAGGGCGTGGCCTGCGGACCTCACCCTCGATCCCTCTCCTAACCCGGCGGAGCCGGAACCAAACAGGGTCAGGTAAGCTTGTCGGGGGACGCCCGGAGCAGGGCTGACGGCGGGCTCCTTGGGAGGTAAGGTCATGGTGGTTCCTTTGGTCGAGCGTTATGGGGAGCAGATCCGAGG
>DASWQX010000673.1:0-10890 GCA_036403495.1 Thermoanaerobaculia bacterium | reverse complement strand
GATCTGCACGTCCCCGGGCTCCAGGACGAGGTCGTCCCCCAAGCAGGCGACCAGCCCGCTGTTGGCGAGGTTGAACCGGGCCGCAGCGTTCTCCTTGGCCCAGCGCATGTAGACGCTGCCTCGGGTCATGTTTTTTTGTAGGGAGCCAGACGGCTCCGCCAATAGCCGGGTTTTCTGCGGAAGTGCGCCACGGCCACGATCAGAATCGAGTCCTGGCGAATCTGATATATCAGTGCGTAAGGAAACTGACGAAGGGGCCAGCGGCGGACATCCCTGGTAAGCCTACGTCCCATCGCGGGGTTGCGAAGGATTTCCTCGACCGCAGACTCAAAGTCGATGGTAAGCTCATTCCCGAGCCCTGGCTGCCGGCTCTCATAGAAATCGAACGCCTCTTTAAACTCCGTCTGGGCGGAAGCTAAAATCTCACGTTGCATTCCGGCCACGACTCTTCAAGGAAGCTAAAAACTCTTCAACAGGGATCGCTTCGATCTCGCCACGCTCATAGGCCGCAATCCGGTCTTCAGCTTCCAGAGCCCAGAGCCGTTCGATCTCCTCTTCGTCCTCATCTGACTCATCCAGGCTCTCGAGGAGTTGTCCCGCGAGCTCTGCCCGGGCATCTTCCGAGAGGGAGAGGGCGGCGCGGAAGATCTCGTCTTTGGACATCGGTTTCCTCCCAGCCTGATTCTACATGGAGGAGAGTCCTGGGTCTCGGGACCGCCAGAAGAAGTACACCGGCACGCCCAGCAGGAAGATCCCGGTTCCGATCAGCGCGTTGCGGGTGTCCATAAAGTAGATGTTGAGCACGATGCCGGCCCCGGCGAGGATGAAGAGGAGGGGCACCCAGGGATAGGCCGGCGTCGGGAACGGCCGCGGCGCGCCGGGCATCGTCCGCCGGAAGACCATCAGCGCGGCGCCGGCGAGGGCGAAGAAGATCCAGTCCGCGAAGACGGCGTAGCCGAGCAGGCGATCGTAGGTGTTCGCCATTGCGTAGACGGCGGCGAGGGCGCCCTGGAGCAGGATGGCCGCGGTCGGCGCCCGGAAGCGGGGGGAGAGGCGCGCCAGCGAGCGGAAGAAGAGGCCGTCCGCCGCCATCGCGTAGTAGACCCGAGGCGCCGAGAGGAGCGAGAGGTTCAGGAAGCCGAAGGTGGAGACCACGATCAGCAGGCTGATCACCTTCGCCCCGGTCGCTCCCACCAATCGCGCCGCCACATCCGCGGCCGGCGTCTTGGTGGCCGCGAGCGCCGGCGCCCCGAGGACGTGCACGTAGGCCACGTTCGCCGAGACGTAGACCGCGATGACGCAGAAGACGCCGATCAGGATGGCCCGCGGCAGGTTCCGCTGCGGCTCTTTCACCTCCTCGGCGACGTAGTTGAGGTTCTGCCAGCCGCCGTAGGCGAACATCGCCGGCACCAGCCCGGCGAAGAACGCGGAGAGCAGGGGGAGACCGCCGAGGTCCGGCGGCACCAGCGGCTCGAAGGTGAGGCCGGAGTGGCGGGTGAGCAGGAAGGCGCCGACGATCAGCGCCGCCAGCGCCACCGTCTTCGAGAAGGTGATGACGTTGAGCACCATCGCCCCCGGCTTGATCCCCAGGGCGTGGAAGGCCGCCACGGCCAGAAGGATGGCCGCGGCGAGGAACCGCTCGCTCCCCGCCGGCAGGTCGACCAGCCGCGCCACATATTGGGCGAAGGCCACCGCCACCGCCGCCGTGGCTCCCGACTGCACGATCAGCAGCAGCCCCCAGCCGTAGAGGAAGGCCACCATCGGCGAGAACGCCTCGCGGAAGAAGGCGTACTGCCCCCCCACCCGCGGCATCACCGTGCTCAGCTCGGCGAAGACGAAGGCGCCGAACAGGGCAATCAGCCCGCCGGCGATCCACACCGCGAGGATCAGGAACGGCGTGTGGACCGCCCCGGCCACCACGTAAGGATTGATGAAGATGCCCGAGCCGATGATCCCGCTGATGACGATCATCGTGGCGTCGAACAGGGTCAGACGCCGGGCGAACCCGGGGCTCGGGGCCTCTCCCATGTGCTCTCCCCTCCGGTTGGAAACGCGGGGGAAGTCTACTGCAACGGCAGCACCCAGGGCTCGCGGCCGGTGAGGGCGAAGTCCGCCGAGAAGAAGAGGTTGGCTCCCGCGAGGGTGAGCCACTGCGGGGACGAGGAGACCGGTCCCGGCGCGAGATCCGCCCGCAGGCGGGTGCCTCCCGGAGTGCCGTCGCTCGACCAGAGCTCGTCGCCGTGGACGCCGTCGTTGGCGGCGAACCAGACCTCGTTGCCCACGGAGGTGAGGAAGCCCGGGAAGGACGATCCCGTCCCCGGCGCGATATCCCGGACCAGGACCGTACCGCCGGGAGTGCCGTCCGTGGCCCAGAGCTCGAAGCCGTGGACGGGGTCCCAGCCGCGGAAGAGCAGGCGCGAGCCGAGCCGGGTCCACTGCGGCGGGCCATAGATGCCGAGATCGAGCTCCAGCGTCTGCTCCAGGACCGGCGCCAGAAGCTGGGTCCCGGCCTCCGTGCCGTCCGTGCTCCAGAGCCCCGTCCGCGGCGGGCTGTCGAACGAGGCGCCGAAGAAGAGCAGCCGGCCGTTCAACTCCTGGAGACCGCTGACGGTCTGGCCGAAGACGAAGTCCGGCTCTCCGGTGGCCGCCAGGCGCTCGAGGGCGCCGCCGCCGGACGCTATGTAGACCGCCCCTCCCACCTCGGTGACCTCCAGCGGAGGCCCGCCGAAGGCGCCGAGCGGCTGCGTCCCGGCCGTGGTGCCGTCGCTGCGGTAGAGCACGGTCTCACCGGGCATCACGGCAAAGAAGTAGAAGTGGGAGCCGGCCACCACCGGCGGCAGGGGCGGGCTGTTGAAGAGCTCCGCGGGGGGCAGCGAAGCGAAGGGGACCGTTCCCGCGGCGGTGCCGTCGCTGGCCCAGAGGTCGCACGCCGCGAGGTCGGACTGCGGCAGCGTGACCGTGTCGCAGCGGAAGAAGACCAGCCGTCCGCCGAAAGCGAACGGCAGGAGGACGAACGAGTCCGGGCCGAAGTCGTGGATCCCCTGAGTGCCTTGCGGAGTGCCGTCAGTCCGCAGCAGGGTCGCGTTCAGCACGCCGTTGTCGGTGTTGGATCCGGAGAAGGTGAACGCCAGATTGCCGGCGGCGATCGGGGGGAGAGCCGAGGCCGGCCGATCGAGCAACCGCCGGGCCGAGGAGCCGTCGCTCGCCCAGAGCGCACCGGTCTGCGTGGTGAAGATCACCTGGCCCCCGAGCGGGACGAACCGTGGATCGGAGGATGGGGTGGGGAGCCGGGAGAAGGTCTTCACGCGTTCGGTCGTCGCGGCGGTGCCCAGGGTCGCCCAGAGCTCCGAGGTGCGGGCGCCGACGGTGATGCTCAGCAGCACCCGGTCGCCCAGGGCGATCCCGCCGGGGATGAACGGGAGGCTCGCGCGGCCGAGCTGAACCGTGCCCGCGGGCGTGCCGTCGGTCCGCCAGAGGGCAACGCCTCCGGCATCGGCGGTGCTGAAGTAGACCGCGCCGCCCACGGCCACGAAGCCCTGGGGGGAAGAGGGGCAGGGGCCCGAGCAGCCCTTGCGCACCGGACGGGTGCCCGCCGCGCTGCCGTCGCTCGCCCAGAGCTCCTCACCCCGGAACCCCTCGGCGGCGAAGACGGCCAGGGCCTTTCCGGGCACCGGCTGGAGCCGGGAGGTCACAGAGGGGCAGCCCTCGGGGCAGCCCGTGAGGCGCGCCGCCCGAGCGCCGGGCGGCCGGCTCGACCAGAGCTGGACCAGGACGTTCCGGCGCACCGGGAACAGGAGCGCCGGGCCTAGATCGACCAGATCCGCGGCCGGCTCCAGGCCGTCCACGCCCAGCGTTGCGCCGGACGGCAGGGCCGCCACCAGCCGGGTGCCCTCCGGCGTGCCGTCGCTGCGCCAGACCTGCGGGCTGTGCCGGCCGTCGCCGGCCAGGAAGAGCACGCCGTCGCCGTCCGGCTTCAGGAAGGAGGTGACCGGATCGCAATCGTGGCAGGTGCTGTACGGGAAGGAGCGGACGAACACCGTACCGGCGGCCGTGCCGTCGCTGGTCCAGAGGTCGGTCGTGGTCGCTGTGAGGACCACGAAGAAGAGGCGCCCTCCCGCCGCGGTCAGCAGCTCGAGATCAGGAACGGGGCGGACGAGCCGCGTCCCGCCCGGCGTGCCGTCCGTGCTCCAGAGGCCGCCGGCGAACGTCTCGGTGAAGTAGACGCGGCCGCCGAGAGCCGCAAAGCTCTGGGGATAACTGCCCACCAGGTCGCCGTTCTGGAGGTCCGCCGCCTGCCTCGTGCCAGCCGGCGTGCCGTCGCTGACCCAAGGCTGGCAACCGGTGGCCGCATCGAAACCCGCGAAGTAGAGAGCGCCGCCGGCGATCGTCTCGGTCGCCCCCGTCGGAGCGTCGTTCGGGCAGAGCTCCGATAGCAGCCGGTAGGTGCCTTCGCGAGTGCCGTCAGTCCGCCAGAGCTGGGGATGATAGGAGTCGAACCCCAGCTCGGGGATGGAGAGGAACGCCACGCCGCCGGCCCGCCCCAGCAGGCGCGCCGGCTGGTGGCAGCTCTCGACCCCGTCCACGCAGAACGTCGCCAGCAGCTCCGTTCCACCAGCCGTGCCGTCGCTCGCCCAGAGCTCCACCGGCGGGCCGGTCACGGGCTGGTAGCCGCCGACCGCGAGATCGTAGGAATCGACCAGGAAGACCGCGCGGCCCGCCAGCTCGGTGAACTGGGTCGGCGGGTTGTAGCCGAAGATCTGCGTCAGGTCCGGCGGACCCGGGTTGGCGTCCACCAGCAGGTGCGCCGTGCCGGCCGAAAACGCCGCCGGCGCGCCGGACGCGGAGAAGAAGGAAAAGGCCAGAAGGATGGCCCCAAGGGAGATCTTCATGGTTGCTTCAGCCTTTCTGGCAGGTACTTTGCTAGTCATTATCGCTCGACGCGTCCATCCATGGATGCGCCGTCTCCAGCCGGAACGCGTCATTGCCTGTTTGAACGCCATGCTGAACCGAGCTTACGCCACCCCCGCCGAACACCCGGATGCCGTCTCGCCCGGACCGCCGCCCGATCCGGAGAAGGACAAAGGGCGCCCCCGCGAGCCGCTCGGCCGCCGCCATCTCCTCTGGATCCTGCTGACGGCGAGCGTCCTGCTGATCCTCGTCCTCGTGGCCTCCGCCTTCGACGGCTACCTCCGCCGCACCTTGGAGGCCAAGATCAACCAGAAGCTGCACGGATACCACGTCGCGCTCGGCCACGCCCACCTGAGCCCCTTCGGGCTGGGATTGACCCTGCGGGACGCGGTCATCCGCCAGGACGCCAACCCCGAGCCGCCGGTGGCGTCGATCCCGCGCCTGAAGACGAGCGTGGAGTGGAGCCGGGCCCTCACCGGCCGCCTGGTGGCCGACGCCGTCTTCTTCCGTCCCCAGGTCCACGTCAACCTCCCCCAGCTCGAGGCGGAGGCGAACGACCCGACGAAGCTGAAGGAGCGCGGCTGGCAGCAGGCCTTCGAGTCGATCTACCCGCTCAAGTTCAACCTGATCCAGGTGCGCGACGGCGACCTCGTCTACATCGACAAAGACCCCAAATGGCCCTTCCACGTCTCCCACTGGAACGCCTCGGCGTCGAACATCCGCAACATCCAGTCCCGGCACCACGTCTACCCCTCCGCCATCCACACCGAGGGGGTGGTCTTCGACACCGGCCGCGCCACGCTCGACGGCCACGCCGACTTCCTGTCCGTGCCCTATCCCGGCGTCCACGCGTTCTACAAGGCGCAGAACATCCCGCTCGACCGCCTGCGGCCATTCGGCGAGCGGGCGAACCTGAACCTCCGGGGCGGCGCCCTCTCCTCGCGCGGGGAGGTCGAGTACGGCCCCCGGCACCGCGAGGCGCGTATCGCCGACGTGGTCGTGAACCGGCTCCGCCTCGACTACACCCACACCACCGCCACCGCGCCGGTCGAGAAGGCGCGCGGCAAGGCGGTGGCGAAGGCGGTGAAGAACCCGGAGCCGGCGATGCCGGTGGCGGTCGCGCGCCTGAGCCTGGTCGACAGCGACCTCGGGGTGATCGCCCCGGTGAAGGACGGCCGCTTCCGCTTCTTCGTCGACGGCGCGAACCTGGAGGTGACCAACCTGTCGAGCGGCTTCCGGCGCGGACCGGCGAAGGCCACCCTGACCGGCCGCTTCCTGGGCACCGGCTCCGCCCACGGCTCCTCCACCTTCCGCGACGACAGCAAGGGGCCGGATTTCAACCTCCTGCTGGCGGTCGACAAGGCGAGCCTGCCGAAGATCAACGACCTCCTGCGCTCCTATCTCAAGTTCGACGTCGCGGCGGGGACCTTCTCCGTCTACTCCGAGGTCAAGGTCCGGAACGGCCGCATCGACGGCTACATCAAGCCGCTGTTCCAGGACCTCAAGGTCTACGATCCCAAGAAGGACCAGAACAAGCCGGTCCTGAAGAAGATCTACGAGAAAGTAGTCGGCGGCGTCGCCCACCTCCTGGAGAACCATAAGAACGAGCAGGTCGCCACCGTCGCCAACATCTCCGGCCCGCTCTCGGCGCCCAACACCAGCACCTGGGAGATCGTCACGAGACTGATCTCCAACGCCTTCGTCAAGGCGATCCTTCCCGGATTCGAGCGGGAGTACAAGGCCGCGAACGACATCAAGTGAGGCGGCGCTCATGGTAGGTTGACGGCGGATTCCAAAGGGAGCCGCCATGAGCCGGATGCAGCGCCTCGTCCCCGCCATCCTCTTCCTGCTGTCCGCGCCGGCGGTCGCCGCCGCGGCCCTGCCGGAGGTGACCGCCGGGGTAACTGCCGTCAAATGCGGCCACCTGATCGACGTCAGGGCGGGGACCTCCCTCGCCGGCGCCGTGATCCTGATCGAGAACGGGCGGATCACCGCCGCCGGCCCGGGCGTCAAGATCCCCGCGGGGGCTCGCGTGATCGACCTCGGCGCGGCGACCGTGCTGCCGGGGCTGATCGACGCCCACACCCACCTGCTGCTGAACCTCGACGCCGCGAAGGCGGACGAGGAGCTCAACGGCACGGTATTCACCCGCATGGACCCGGCCAAGCGGGCGCTGCTCGGCGCCGGCATGGCGCGGGAGATGCTCGAAGCGGGGTTCACCGCCGTCCGCGACCTCGGCAACTCGGGGACCAACGGCGACGTGGCGCTGCGCGACGCCATCCACGAGGGGTGGGTGATGGGGCCGCGGATGGAGGTTTCGACGCGCGCCCTGTCGCCCGTGGGCGGACAGTTCGGCGGCCTCTCTCTCCTCGGCCGCTCTCTCATCCCCCTGGAGTACGTCGAAGTGACGGGGACCGACGAGGCCCGCCGGGCCGTGCGCCAGGCGATCTTCGACGGCGCCACGGTGATCAAGGTGATCGTCAACACCGCCATCACCCTCTCGCCCGAGGAGATGAAGGCGATCGTGGACGAGGCCCACCGGAACGGCCTCAAGGTGGCCGCGCACGCCATCGGCGACGAGGCGACGCGGATCGCCGCCCAGGCGGGAGTGGATTCGATCGAGCACGCCTACACCGTGCCGGACGACGTGCTGCGCCTGATGGCCGAGAAGAAGATCTATCTCGTGCCGACCGACTATCCGGCGGAGTTCATGATCGCGATCTCGGACCCGCCGGTCCGTACCCCGGAGCGCGAGAAGGCGCTCCGCGCCGAGCTCGAGGCCGGCATCGCCGCCTCCGCCTCCCGCCTGGCCCGCGCGATCAAGGCCGGCGTGCCGGTCGCCGCCGGCTCGGACGAATACTTCGCCGTCCCCGGCCAGACCCGGGGCCAGTCCGCCCGCCTGATCTTCCGCGCCTACGCCGGCGCCGGCATGAAACCGCTCGACATCCTCCGCGCCGCCACCCTCAACGCCGCGGACCTCTTGGGCTGGCAGAAGCAGCTCGGGAGCCTGGAGCCCGGCAAGTACGCCGACCTGATCGCCGTGCCGGGCGATCCCCTGGCTGACATCAAGGAGCTGGACAAGGTGGGGTTCGTGATGAAGGGAGGCGTAGTGGTGCGGGATGAGATGACGAAGCGGTGAGGGCGGAAAAACCAGGGATCTGAAGGACTCAAGGGACAAGCGCTGCGATCCAGGCGGGAGGGTTCGCAGGAAGGAGCCGCTCAAGACACATAGCCTTTATTATAATTATCGATGAAATACTTCCCTTCCTCGCTGCACCAAAGGACGGAGAACGTGTCCTGACCCAAAAGGAGGGGTGTATCCATGCGACGACGTTTCGGATTTCTGTTGTACGCATTCTGCAGTGTTCTGGCTCTCTGGGCGACCGCCGCCCAGGCGGACGTGATTCCACCTCTCGCGGTGAGCGTCAAGGTCCTTCACCAGGATCCCGACGGGCTGAAGGCCCGGGTCACGGTGATCGTGCCGAAGCTCGGGAACAATACCGAAGCCAAGGTGGTGTTGAAGCTCACCCCGGACGGAGTCGTCCGCGTCGCCGATCGGGACGAGTGGACGATCGAGCCGGTGGTTCCCGGGCGATCCTATGAATTCGATATCTTTCTACCGATTTCCGGATATGGCGAAGGCAGCCTGGAAGCCCAGGGGAAGTCCTTCGATGCGAAAGGCAAGGCGTTATGGGGCCGCGCCGAATCGCTCTTCCTCCTGGAGACTCCGGAGGATCGACTGTTCGATCACGGCAGCCTCTTCGAGCTCAAACGCGAGAAGCTGAAGCGCGACCTCAAACGCGGCAAGCTCACGCGCCCGGAGTACGACGAGGAGGTCGGGAACCTGACCCAAGGCCGGGAGCTCAGGTTCGAGCGGGAGATGAAAGGATTGCCGGCGCGCAAGTCTTCACCGCCGCCCAAGGTGCAGGGAAAGATCGCCAGCGCGACGATCTCCGGAAAGGCGACCTACACGCCGCGGATCGGCCGGGCGGGCAGCGACGTGTTCTCCACCCCCGCCAACGCGCTACCGGTCCGCCGGGCCCGCGTGCGATTTTTCGACAAGAATGGCGCGACGCTGACCGAGCTCGTGTCGTCTCCTGCCGTGGTGATGACCGATGAGACCGGCAGCTATTCCGCGATGATACCGGGCCAGCGGGGGGACACCACGGCTGTCCAGCTCGTCGTGCAGTTGCACGCCGACAACGCCGCGGCGAAAGTCGAGCCCGGGGACCGTTCCATGATCTACCACCGCGACAGCACGCCTCTGGCGGTGACTTCCGCGTCGAGCGTCGTCGATTTTCTGATCGACAGCTCCGATCTTCTGAACCTGCGGATTTTCTCCATTCTCGATGGCGTTCTGACCGCCTATGACTATGTGGCCGGTGGAGTCGGCGCGCACCCATCCCAGATCGTCGTTGAATTTCCGGGCGCCAACGCGAAGGGCTCCTTCTTTTCACCGAGCCCGGACAATCACCTGAACATCGGCCAGGGGCACGCCTTCGACTGGGACGTCTATACCCACGAATACGGCCACTATGTTCAACGGATCAACAACACCACTCAAAATCCCGGCGGCTGCCACTTCATAAGCGGCAACAACACGGGGTTCAATCAGGCGTCGATGGGGTGCACCGGTCCGAACCGCACCCTCAACAAGCAGCAGGCGATCTGGCTGGCCTGGGGGGAGGGCTGGCCCACCTTCTTCGGCACCATCCTCCAGATCGCGAGCGGCGCAGGGGCCCACGGGATCTATGGCGTCGCCGATACCCGCTACACCGACACGGCGAACGGCTTTTCCTATGACCTCGAAAACAACGCCGACTTGTCGGTAGGGCGGGGTGAGGACAACGAGCTTTCGGTCCAGCGGATCCTGTGGGATTTCGCGGACCAGGCTCAGGATGGCCACGATGAGCTCACCTACGGCAACGCCGCCCTGCAGGAGATCATCGGTGATCCCACCGTGGTGACGCTCAACGCATTTCGCGCCCGGTTCGACGGCCGCATACCCGCCTCGCCCGCGGGCTACAGCACGGGCAGCGCCGAGCAGAACCGGGCCAAGCAGGGAGCGGTCTACTTCGACCTCAACATCGGTCCCGAGCCGCAGGCCCCGGCCGACAATGCCGCGATCGATCCCAGCCATCCGCCGATGTTCCGCTGGCGGTCGAAGGGGGCCGGCCCGGCCCCGAGCTACCGTTTCAACCGGTTCAGCGTCCTCTTCTTCTCGGAGGACTACAGCCACCTGATCTATACGTCGCCGGACGTCACGACGACCGGCAACGCCGACACCGCGAGCTGGACGCCGACCCAGGCCCAGTGGGGCACCATCACGGGGGGCGCCCCCGCGGCTTCGTCGGAGCTCATCAAGTGGGTGGTACAGGGCTCCAACGACTCGCTGTCGCCCACCACCGGGCCGTACCGGGGGCTGCCCCAAACCCTGGGAGTCGTCGATATGGCCTACGTCATCGACGACACGGGCAGCATGGCAGAAGAGATCGGAGGCGTCCGCGACGCCCTCTCGGCCAACATCGCGATGTTCCGCGCCCACGGGCTGCACCCGCTGATCCAGGTGATCACCTTCAAGGACAGCGTCACGCATCGCACCGTGTCGCGGGACCTGGACGCGGTTCAGGCCATCGTGGACAGCCTGACGGCCGACGGCGGCGACGACTGCCCGGAGTCGTCGGCGGAGGCTCTGCTGGACGCGGCGAAGAGCCTGAGCTCGAAAAAGGGAATCCTGTTCGCCACCGACGCGGCGCCGCACGCGGGCTTCGATCTTACCGGGATCAAGACTCAGATCCGGAATCGCGGCATCGATCTCACCGAGATCGTCACCGGGGACTGCTCAGGATTCAGGAGCTCGCTCGCCACGAAGTCGGAGAACCCGAATCATGACCCCGGCTATCGGCCGCGCGCGTCGCGGCCCACCCGGCCGGACGTCTACCGCGACGTCACCTGCCCGGACTGCCCGCCCGACACCAGCGT
>DASWQX010000672.1:0-4013 GCA_036403495.1 Thermoanaerobaculia bacterium | reverse complement strand
GCCGTCGGGGGTCTCGTCGATCTCGTAGACCGTGCAGATGTTCGGGTGATCGAGCGCGGAGGCGGCCCGCGCCTCGCGCAGGAAACGCCGCTTGTGCTCCTCGGAGGCGCCGCGCTGGGCGGCGAGGAACTTCAGCGCCACCGGCCGGTCGAGCTTGAGGTCGAGCGCCTTGTAGACGACGCCCATCCCGCCCCTGCCGAGGAGATCGAGGATCCGGTAGTGCGAGACCGTGGTGCCGATCAACCGGCGGCTCTCCCCGTCACGATCTTCCCCGTCACGGCTGGCGCGCGGCCTTCGCCCGCGCCCTCAGCTCCTCGAGCTCCGCGTGGAACCCCTCGACGATCCGCTCCGGATCGGGGACCAGCCCGGCGTCCGAGGCGAGCCCCATGCGCACGCGGCCGGCGTAGCTGAAGATGCTGATGCCGAGCCCCACCCGTCCCGACTGCGGCACCCAGAAGAAGATCTCGCGGATCGCCCTGCCCGCCAGGTAGAGCACCTCGCGCGGGCCGGGAACGTTGGTCATCACCGCCGTCGTCTTGGCGGCGAAAATGCTGACCACCATCCGCTGCACCGCCAGCGGCACCACCCCCAGCAGCTTGAGGATCAGGTAGACCACCACCGGCTCGGCCGAGCGCTTCAGTGCGTCCGACCGCTCGTGCAGCTCGGCCAGCCGCTCCACCGGGTCCGCGATGCCGACCGGCAGCGACAGGAAGATCAGCCCGAACTGGTTGCCGAGGTCCGCCATGTCGTCGAGCGACCGCAGATTGACCGGCATCGCCGCCCGGAAGTTGAGGCCGTCCGCCGGCTTCCCCTTGGCCTCCAGGTAGCGCCGCAGTCCCCCGGTCATCGCCGACAGCAGGACGTCGTTGACCGTCCCTTTCAGCGCGCGGCCGACCTCCTTGACGTCGTCCACCGCGATCGCCTCGGACCAGGCGACGCGCTTGGGCACTCCGAGCGGCCCCTTGAAGATCGTCGACGGATCGGGCAGCCGGAGCACCAGGCGGGTGAAGGCGCTCAGCGAGCCGATGCCCGACTTCAGGATTCCCAGCGAGCTGAAGGCGTCGGCCGACTGCTGCATCAGGCGGATGCCGTCGGGCATGATCCGCTCGGCGAGCTCCTTGGCCGCCTCATGCCCCTGAGGCGGCTGACGGAAGAGGTCGGTGAACGGGCTGTCGAGATCGGCCTCGCCCGCCGTCACGTCCGTCAGCGACAGGAGGACGAGCAGGAGCGCCATGCCGTCGCCGATGCAGTGATGGAGGCGCCCCATCAGCACGCATCCGTTCCCCTTGAACCCCTCCAGGAGGTAGAACATCCAGAGCGGCCGCTCGAGATCGAGCGGCTCGCCCATCATCTCGCTGACGACGTCGCGCAGGACGCCGTCGTCGCCCGGCGCGGCCAGCTCGATCCGCTGCACATGATGGTCGAGGTCAAGATCCGGATCGTCCTCCCAACAGGGATCGCCCTTGGATTTGCCTTGGGGGTAGACGATGCGCTGGCGGAAACGGTGGATGGGGAGCAGCCGGCGCCGCATCATCGCCTTCAGCCGGTCGAACGACACCGGCTCGTCCATCACCAGGGCGCCGTTGATGATCATCAGATTCGACGGCTCGTCCATCCGCAGCCAGGCATGGTCGACGGCGGAGAGCGGCTCCCGCAGGGTTTCGGGATCTTCCTGAGACGCCAAGGGCGGTTTCCTCCTGAGCGATGTCCTTCCGGGTGTCTTCCAGGGTGATGGCGGGGGAAGTTTACACCCCCGGCGCGCCCGGCCCGGCCGGGCGCGGATACCCGGCACGGCCCTGGGTATTTTTCGATGTAACGAAAACCTCACCGAGCCGCCTGTTGAAACAGCGCCTCCGAGTTGGAGCGCTCTCTCAAGGAGGACCCATGGGACACTCTCTCCACAAGGACATCAAGGACATTACGGATACGAAGATCGCCGACCACAAGCGGACCTACGACGTGTACACCACGAAGAATTTCGATATCCCGGACCGCTTCGGCCCCGTCAAGTACGACATCCCGGACCAGATCCTGCGCACCTACATCGACCTGCTCCCGGTCGTGGCGCAGCGGATCGACGCCATCGAGGAGCATCTCGAGAAGGGCGCGGGCAAGGCCTTCATCCGCTCCCAGGAGAGGCCGGAGGTCGGCGGCGACGCGATTCATGGCCTCACGGAAGGTCTCCGTAAGCTCAACGAGCGCCTCGACCGGCTCGAAGCGCGGGGCAAGTAGGGGACGCCGGGTGCTCGTCGTCTTCGCCAGTCGCCATGACGCGGGCGCCCGATCCCTCGTCGCCCGGTGGGCATCTCACGACGCCGCCCTGCTGACCGCCGAGGACCTGTCGGTCGCGGGGTGGCGCCATTCCCTGGGGAGCTCCGCGACGGACCGCGCCGTCGTCGGCGGCCGCCTCGTCGCCACCGGAGAGATCGCCGGCGTTCTGATCCGCTGGCCCTGCGTATTGCCGACGGATCTCGGTCACATCGATCCTGAGGACCGGGAGTATGTGGCGGCCGAGATGACCGCTTTCCTGCGCTCCTGGCTGACGCAACTGCGCTGCCCGGTGCTCAACCGGCCGACCGCCATCAGCCTGCTCGGACCGGCTTGGCGGCCGGAACAGTGGGTCCACACCGCCGCCGGCCTCGGCATTCCGGTCCGCCCCATCCGCCGCCACGCGCGGTTCGCCGCGACCGCTTCCACTCTGGCGTCGCCGGATCACGCGACGGTGACCGTCCTCGGCGATCGCTGCTTCGGCGAGACCCACGCCGTCCTGGCCGGCCATGCCCGCCGCCTCGCCGCCGCGGCCGGAGCCGCCCTCGTCGACTTCCAGTTCACCGGCCCGGACGCCGGCGCGGCGCTGATCTCCGCGGACCTCTTCGCGAGCCTCGACGGCGACGAGCGGGCCGACGCCGTCCTCGCTCTGCTCCTGAACGCCACCGGGAGGCCGTCATGATCCTGCTCTGGGGAGTCCCCGGCGACGACCCCTTGCTGAGCGTCGAGCAGGCCCTCCACCGGGCCGGGGCGCCGGTGGCCTTTCTCGACCAACGCGCGGTGCTCGATACCGAGATCGAGCTCTCCGTCGACGCCGCCATCGGCGGCCGCCTGCGAGTCGGGGACTCGTGGATCGACCTCTCCGAGATCGCCGCGGCCTACCTCCGCCCCTACGATTCGCGCCGGCTGCCCGCGGTCACGCAAGCGGGAGCTGGCAGCGTCGAGGAGGGCTACGCCCTGGCGATCGAGGATCTCCTGGTCTCCTGGGCCGACATCACGCCTGCGCTCGTCCTCAACCGGCCCGCCGCGATGGCCTCGAACACCTCGAAGCCCTATCAGGCGGCACTGATCCGCGACTGCGGCTTCGCCGTCCCGGAAACCCTCATCACCACCGATCCCGACGCGATCCGCGAATTCCGCGGCCGGCACCAGGACGTGATCTACAAATCGATCAGCAGCACCCGCAGCGTCGTCTCCCGTCTCGGCCCGGAGCAGATGAGCCGCCTCGAAGACCTGCACTGGTGCCCCACCCAGTTTCAGGAGTGTGTCCCGGGCATCGATCACCGCGTGCACGTCGTGGGCGAGGAGGTCTTCGCCTGCGCGATCAAGTCCTCCGCAGATGACTTCCGCTACGCGGCCCAGCAGGGAGGAGAGACCGAGATGCGCGCCTGCGAGCTCCCCGCCGACTGCGCACAGCGCTGCCGGGCCCTCTCCGCGCACCTCGATCTGCCGTTCGCCGGCATCGACCTGCGGCTCACTCCGGACGGCGAGTGGTATTGCTTCGAGGTGAATCCATGTCCCGGCTTCACCTATTTTCAGAACGCCACCGGGCAGCGGATCGACGAGGCGGTCGCGCGCTGCCTGATGGCCGCACGGTAGGGGCTTGCCGTCTCTTGACGCTTCCAAGACTTCTGCTGCTCGACACCAGCATCCTGATTCATCTGGTCCGGGAAAACTGGCTTGGACGGTCCATTGACTCTAAGGGCTCGTCACAGAATAACTGTTCCAGTTCTGATCGAGTCAAC
>DASWQX010000671.1:0-2817 GCA_036403495.1 Thermoanaerobaculia bacterium | reverse complement strand
CGGACGTCCATCCGCGCAACGTGCTGGTGGGACCGGCGGGGGAGGTCCACCTGATCGATTTCGGACTCTCGCTCGGCGCCACTCCAGAGGACGCGCCCGGGCGGGGCGGCGTGGCCTTCTACTTCGAGCCCGAGTACGCCCGGGCCTCGCTGGCCGGTGAGACCGCGCCCGCGGTGACCGCCGCGGCCGAGCAGTACGCCCTGGCGACGCTCCTCTACCTGCTGCTTGCGGGCGCTCCCACCCACGACTTCAAGCTCGCCCGCGAGGAGATGCTGCGGCAGATCGCCGAAGATCCGCAGCTCCCGTTCGCCTTGCGCGGCGTCGAATCGTGGCCCGAGGTCGAATCCATCCTGGCGCGCGCCCTCGCCAAGGCGCCCGGAGAGCGTTTCGCCTCGCTCCACGACTTCCTGCGCGCCTTCGGCGCGGTCGAGGACCCCCGGCTCCGCCCGGTAGCGAGCCCGGCGGCCGAGGCGCTGCTCGGCCGCGTCCTCGATCACCTGGGAATCGAAAGCGCGCTCTTCCGCGATGGGCTCCCCGAGCCGCCGCGGGCCTCCATTTTCTATGGCGCCGCGGGGATCGCCTGCGCCCTCTACCGGATCGCCCTGGCGCGCGAGGACGCGGCGCTCCTCTCGCTCGCCGATCTCTGGGCGGCGAAGGCGTCGGCGGTTGCGGCGGATGGCGGGGACGAAGCCTTCTACCGCCCCGATTCGCGCTTGGTGCCCGAGCAGCTCGGCCGGGTCACCCCCTACCACACCGCCTCCGGCATCCATGCCGTGCGGGCGTTGATCGGCCACGCCCTCGGCGATCCGGGGTCGCGGCGCGAGGCGGTGAGCGCCTTCCTCGCCGCCGCGGAGGGTCCCTGCCCGAATCCCGACCTGACGCTGGGGCGCTCGGGTCTTCTCCTCGGCGCCGCGCTGCTGCTCGAAACCGGAGGCGATCCGCAGCCGGAGCTGAAAGCTCTGGGCGATTGCCTGCTCGCCGGCCTGTGGGAGGAGATCGGCGAGCTGCCGCCGATCCGCGACTGTCCCGAGCGCGCCAATCTCGGGATGGCCCATGGCTGGGCCGGCTACCTCTACGCCTCCCTGCGCTGGTGCCGGGCCGCCGGGAGTCCCCTGCCTCCGGGTCTTTCCGAGCGTCTCGACGAGCTGGCGGAGCGCGCCCATCCGCACGGCCGCGGGCTGCGCTGGCGCTGGTACGCGGAGAGCGGCGCCGACGTCGGCACCATGGCCGGCTGGTGCAACGGCAGCGCCGGTTTCGTCTTCCTCTGGACGTTCGCCGAAGCCGTGCTGGGCGAGCCGCGCTATCGCCGGCTGGCCGAGGGGGCCGCCTGGAACGCCTGGGAGGCGCCGGACGGGCACGGCACCCTCTGCTGCGGCCTGGCCGGCCGCGCCTACGCCCTGCTCAACCTCTACAAACAGGGGGGCGGCGAGGTGTGGCTCGCCCGCGCCCGCGAGCTTGCCGACCGCGCCGCGGCGTCGATCGAGCGCGCCGCCGAATCGCCGGACAGCCTGTTCAAGGGGGCCGTGGGGGTCGCCGTCCTCGCCGCCGACCTCGGGCGGCCGGAGGCAGCGGTTTTCCCGTTCTTCGAGGAGGAGGGTTGGGGAGGGCACGAAGCAGGTTGACACCCCAGGGTTCGCGAGGCTAATTTATGCCTCTAGCCGAAGCTACAATCCATTGATCGGATCATCCGAAAGGGAGGACGTTATGAAGATCCAACGGCCCATCGCCTCGTCTCTGGTCGTTCTCTGCTGCGTTTCCGGAGCCGCTTTCGCGCAGGACAAGCACGGCACGGCGAACGTGAAGCTGAGCACGGCACAGGCCTATCAGGAGAACGGTTCCTCCGCGCCGTCCAAGGACGCCGCCTGCAAGGCGAAGTACAAGACCTACATGGGCGCGCCCGTTGCCACCACCTACACGATCAACCCCAAGACGGGCATCATGACCGCTTCGTCAGTGTTCCAGAATGCCACCACGCAGCTATTCCCCATGGGCTTGTCCGGCTCCTACTCCTTCATGTCCGACGGAGTTCCGCCGGAGCTGCAGAAGCTCGGAGTGATGCGGGTGATCTTCCAGCTGAGCAAGCAGTTCACCGCGCCCAAGAGCATGATCATGTTCCCCCTGGAAACCGGCTTCAACTGCGTTCTGACCAACGGCGCGCTCAAGGCGGAGGCCGCCAAAGAGGCGCTCAACGGCAAGCCCGTGCACTGAGCCGAAAGAGACCTGGTCCGCGGTCCGCGCCGGTTGACCCCCGGGCGCGGACCGCGCGTCCCAAGGCCGCGGCGTTCCCCCTGCTCGACGAAGAGGGGTGGCTTATTTAAGGTCCGGCAGGATCGGCGGGAGGAGGTGATAGACTTCCGCGTCTGTCCCAGGAAACCTTCCCGTTGATCGGCAGCACCATCTCGCGCTACAGGGTCCTCGAACGCCTCGGCGGCGGCGGTGCGGGCGTGGTGTACAAGGCCGAGGACCTCAAGCTCGAGCGGCTGGTCGCCCTCAAGTTCCTCTCCACCTACCGCAGCGTCAACGAGGCCGACCAGCGCCGGTTCCTGCGCGAGGCGCGGGCGTCGTCGGCGGTCGATCACCCCAACATCTGCACCGTCTACGAGATCGACGAGACGGACGACGGCCGGCTGTTCATCGCCATGGCCTTCTGCGAGGGGGAGACGCTCAAGCGCAAGGTCGAGCGCGGCGCCCTGCCGGTCGCCGAGGCGATCCGGATCGGCGCGCAGATCGCCGCCGGGCTCGCCGCCGCCCACGTCAAGGGGATCGTCCATCGCGACGTCAAGCCGGCCAACGTCATCGTGGCGCCGGACGGCCGGC
>DASWQX010000670.1:0-7353 GCA_036403495.1 Thermoanaerobaculia bacterium | reverse complement strand
CCTGCGACCTCACCCTCGATCCCTCTCCTGAAGGAGAGGGAGGGCCATACTGAGCTGTTGTGGCTACGCCTTGAGGTTGTTCCCCTACTCCTTTAGCTCTGTCAGCTCGGCAGGCCGAGCACATGGTGTGGAGGAACAAGTCGCCTTGTTCCTCAGGAGGAGAAGGGGTCAGGGGATGAGGTCGCAGGCCGCGGACGCTCGTGGTGAGGCCTCTCACCCGCACACGACCCGCACGCGGTGCCAGGCGTTGTTCGCGTACCCCTTGAAATTCCACACTTCGGCGGGGTGAGCGGGCTGCGTCTGGGCGGCGTCGTCGAAGGCGCGGCAGAGGATCTCGTGCTCGCCGGCGGGGAGGTCGAGCGGCGCCTCCCAGAAGCGCCAGGTCCAGCCGGTCTCGCCGGCGACGAGGTCCGCGGTCTTCCAGGTGGTACCGCCGTCCACGGAGACATCCACCCGCGCCACTTCGCGTCCTCCCCCGGCGACGGCCCAGCCGCGCGCGGTGATCCGGCCGGCCGGCAGCCGCTCGCCCGGCAGCGGCGAGCAGATCACCGAGTTCACCGGTGATTCGCCGAGCATCATCCCCTTCTCCCAGTCGACCGTTTCCGGGCCCACCGAGGCGGGGAAGAGCCGGTACGCCTTGGTCTGGAAGTAGTTGTCGGACGGCGCCTCCTGCAAGGTGATCCTGGAGATCCACTTGACGCTGCGGGCGCCGATGTAGCCCGGCACCACCACCCGCAGCGGCGCGCCGTGGACCGGCGGCAGCGGCTTGCCGTTCATGGTGTCGGCGAGCAGCACCTCGGGGTGGAGCGCCTTGGCGAGCGGGATCGAGCCGCCGAACTGGAAGCGGTGGCCGTGGCGCTCCGTCTCGTCGAGGCCGAGGAAGGCGGCGTGGCGCGCGCCGGATTTCGGCCCGGCCACGGCGATCACCTCGCGCAGGGGGACCCCCGACCACTCGGCGTTGCTGATCGCCTCGGAGCCCCAGGGGAGCTCGTTGGGGATGGGCGCCACCTCGATCAGCTCGCGCCGGCGGTTGCCCGCGCACTGCAGGGTGGCCCCCACCGTCACCCGCGGGAAGCCGCGGAGATCGTCCAGCGACAGCGACAAGGGGAGCCCGACGAGGCCGTCGACCGTCAGCCGGAACGCCGCCGGATCGACCGCGGGGATGTCGCCGTGGCCGCGGATGAAGAAGATCTCGTTGGGCGTGAAGAACTGGTCGAGCAGGACGTCGGGCGCCGGCTCGGCGTTGAGCGGCTGCTCCTGGCGGACCCGCAGGCGGGAATCGGTCTTGGACGTGGTCATCGGGCTCAGGGCTCTAGTCGTCGTAGGAGAGCTGCCTGGTACATCGCAGGTATCTTCCATTGGAAGACGGATCTCCCACTTGCGGCTGGAAGACGTCGCAGTGGGTCATCTCGCCGCCGTAGACGTGGAGGGTCAGCGAGGAGCTGGACGGATCGGCGTTGGCCAGGATGTGATGGTCGAACGGCGGGATCAGGGCGCCGGCGCTGCCGGCCACCGCGGTCACCGAATCGCGCTCGGCGAAGCGGCAGACGCCGTCCTCCCCTTCCTCCAGCAGCTCGTAGCGCGTCACCTGCATGGTGCCTTCGAGCACCCCCTCGACGCACCAGATGCCGGCGTGGTCGTGCAGGGAGGTGCGCTGCCCCGGCCCCCAGGTCATGACGATGGCGGTGAAGCCGAGCTCGTCGTCGCGGTAGAGGAGGCGACGGGCGTAGGCGTCCGGCTTCGGCTGCCGGAAGTGCTCCGGCAGGATCAGCCCCTCGGCGGGGATGAAGGATTCGAGATCGCTCTTGATCCGCTTGGCGATCGCGGTGACGTCGCCGAGACGGACCGCGTCGCAGAGCCGGTCGATGAGAGGGTCGACGACGGTGGCCTGCGTTTTCATGGGGACTCCTTCGCGCGGCAGGGCTAATCCTGCTCCAGGCTAATCTTGCTCCAAATAAGTGTATCCCGACAGCCCTTCCTCGTAGCGGCGCAGGAGCAGCCGCGACTCTTCGAGAGTGATCCGCTTGGCGCGCAGGGCGATCTCGGCCGACTTGCGCACCCGGGCGACCAGGTCGTCGCGGTTGTAGCGCACGTAGCGGAGCACGTCGCTCACCGTGTCGCCGCTGACCACCCCTTCGATCTTGTAGTCCTCGTCCTTGTCGAGCGCCACGTGGACGGTGTTGGTGTCGCCGAAGAGGTTGTGGAGGTCGCCGAGGATCTCCTGGTAGGCGCCGACCAGGAACACCCCCAGGTAATAGGGGGTGCCAGAGACGAAGTTGTGCAGCTCCAGCACGTCCTTGACGTCGCGGCGGACGAAGAAGTGGTCGATCTTGCCGTCCGAAACGCAGGTGATGCCGGCGAGCACGGCGCGGTTGGAGGGCTCCTCGTCGAGGCGGTGGATGGGGACCACCGGGAAGAGCTGGTCGATTGCCCAGGAGTCGGGCACCGACTGGAAGACCGAGAAGTTGCAGAAGTAGGTGTCCGCGAGCTGCCGCTCCAGCCCTTCCAGGTCCTCGGGCACCTGCGGCAGGGAGCGCACGATGCGGAGGATCTTCTGGCAGGTCGCCCAGAACAGGTCCTCGGCGAGGCCGCGGAACTCCAGCGAGAGGTGGCCGAGGTTGAACAGGCTCAGGCACTCGTCGCGGGAGGCCATGGCGTCGTGGTAGGACTCCAGCACGTTCTTCCGCGATACCTCCTTGTAGGTCTCGAAGAGGTTGCGCAGCGAGGGCTCGGCGTCCGCCGGCGGCTTGCGCGGCAGCTTGCCGACCTCGAACTCGGAGACCCCGAGCACGTCGATCACCAGCACCGCGTGGTGGGCCACGGTGGCGCGGCCGGACTCGGAGACGATCGTCGGGTGCGGCACGCCGCGGGCGTCGCACACCTCCAGGATGCCGAAGACGATGTCGTTGGCGTACTCCTGGAGGGTGTAGTTGAGCGACGAGGTGAAGTTCGTCTGCGAGCCGTCGTAGTCGACGCCGAGGCCGCCGCCGACGTCGAGGAAGCGCAGCGGCGCCCCCATCTCGACCAGGTTGACGTACACCTGAGTCGCCTCGCGCAGGCCGTCCTTCACCGAGCGGATCGAGGAGATCTGGCTGCCGAGGTGGAAGTGGAGGAGCTCGAAGGTGTCGAGCAGGTCGTTCTCGCGCAGGTAGGCCACGGCGCCCAGCAGGTCGCGCCCCGAGAGGCCGAACTTCGAGCGGTCGCCCCCCGAGGCCTCCCAGTGCCCGGCGCCGCGGGCGGAGAGCCGCGAGCGGATGCCGATCCGCGGCCGCACGGCCATCTTCTGCGAGATGCGGTGGATCAGCGGCAGCTCGGAGGCCTTCTCGACCACCAGGATCACGTGCCGGCCGAGCTTCGAGGCGAGGAGCGCGGTCTCGATATATTCCTCGTCCTTGTAGCCGTTGCAGATGATCAGCGCCTCCTCGTCCTCCAGCATCGCCATCACGGCCAGCAGCTCGGGCTTCGAGCCCGCCTCCAGGCCATAGTGGTAGGGGCGGCCGTACTCGACCAGCCGCTCGACGAGGTAGCGGTCCTGGTTGACCTTGATCGGATAGACGCCGCGGTAGGTCCCCTTGTACTCGTACTCCTTGATCGCCCGGGCGAAGGCCTCGTTGAGCTGGACCACGCGCGCCTTGATGATCTCGGAGAAGCGGATCAGCAGCGGCAGGCTGATGCCGCGCTCGCGCACCTCGTCCACCAGCTCCTTGAGGTCGATGGCCGGCGAGCCGGGGCCGCCGGGATGGACGACCATGAAGCCGGCGTCGTTGACGGAGAAGTAGTTGTTCCCCCACCCCTGGATGTTGTAGAGGTCGCGGGAATCGGCCGGGGACCAGCGGCGGGACAGCGGAGCGGTGGCCATCTCTTTACGAGATCTCCTATCAGGGGTAAAACGTTCTCTAAAACAGGAACGCCGGGCGGCACGCCCGGCCGCAGGGAACTCTATAACATGAATGGGCGGGGGTGGTGGTGGCCTGCGACCTCACCCTCGGTCCCTCTCCTCCTGAGGAACAAGGCGACTTGTTCCTCCACACCATGTGCTCGGCCCGCCGAGCTGACAGAGCTAAAGGAGAGGGAGGGCCTGACGGGGGCGGCATCGCAGTCGTCCCCCTTCTCCTTCAGGAGAAGGGGATAGGGGATGAGGTCGCAGGCCACCAACGCCCCGGGATCCTCACGCCTTTGAGACTTCTCCCCCCCGCGCCGGGATCGGCACCGGCTGGTTGTCGCGGTCGACGTGGACGTAGACCACCTCGGCCTCGGTGACCTTGACGCGGCCGGAGCCGGTGCTGCGCTCGGCTTCCACGGTCACCTTGATGCTCACCGAGGTGCGCCCCACCCGCAGCGTCTCGGTGAAGAAGCTCACCAGGTCGCCCACGAAGACGGGGGAGTGGAAGACCACCTCCCGCATCGCCACCGTCACCAGCCGCCCGGGGAGGGCGACGTGATGGTGCGCCTCCACGGCTCCCGCCTGGTCGATGTAGGAGAGGATGATGCCGCCGAAGATGGTGCCCAGGGCGTTGGTGTCCTTGGGCATCAGGACCACCCGGATCGCCGGCTGGCGCGGGCCCACGGTGCGGGTCGCCGCGTCTGGGCCCGCGTCTGGGGTTGACGCTTCAGGTGTCGAGGTTCCGTCCATGCGGTCATGGTATCCTAGCCCGGCTCATCGAGGCTCCCGAACCACTCGGAATGAACCCCGCCTCCGCTCCAGCCACCTCCGACGCCATGACCGACGGGGCCCTGATGCGCCAGGTCGCCGACCGTCAGCCGGCCGCGCTCGACGCCCTCTACGACCGCCACGCGCCCACCCTGCTGGCGCTGGGGCGGCGGATCCTGGGCAACCTGCCCGACGCCGAGGAGGTGCTCCAGGAGGTCTTCCTCCACGTCTGGAACCACTCCGGGCGCTACGACCCCGGGCGCTCCTCGGTCTCCACCTGGCTGGTCCTGATCACCCGCAGCCGCGCCATCGACCGCCTGCGCACCCGCAAGGTGGTCGAGCGCACCCACGAGAGCTCGGCGCAGGCCAATCCGGTCGAGCATGCATCCCCTGAAGGCGTGGAGACCGTATTCATCCATGAGCGCCGGGAACGGGTGCGCTCCGAGCTGGCGAAGCTCCCCGACGAGCAGCGGCAGGTCCTCGAGATGGCGTTCTACCAGGGGCTCAGCCAGAGCGAGATCGCGGCCAAGGCCGAGCTCCCTCTGGGCACGGTGAAGACCCGGACTCTCCTGGCGATGAAGAAACTGCGCAGCGCCCTGCGGGACGAGATTCGGCAACTGTTGTGAGAACGGCGAAATCGTGAACGGCGAACCGCAAACCGAAGACCTGATGATCCTGGAGGCGGTCGAGTCCCTGGAAAAGGGGCTCGCGGGGCTGCCGGAAGCCGCGCGTCCGCAGGGCCGCGCGAACAACGAGCCCCTGGACGAGAGCCACGAGGAGAGGGCCACGCTGGCGCGCCTCTACGCCGAGGTGCTGGGGTTGCTGCCGTACGAACTGGAGCCGGTGGCGCCCTCGCCCGGCGCCAAGGGTCGCCTGATGACGCTGATCCACGGCGACGAGACCCTGCCCGCCGGCGCCGTCAGGATCGCCGCGCCGGCCTCAGCCGCGCCGCCGCGCCCTTCAGCGCTGACGCCGCCCCCGTTCCCGCGCTCGTCCACCCAGGAATTCGCGGTGCAGCGGCGGTCCGCCGTCGCCGGAGCGGCCTCGCGGCCGGTGCGCCCCTCCCGCTGGCCGCTGGCCCTCGCCGCGGCCTTCGCCCTGGCGGCGCTCGGCCTCTCCGGCTGGCTCTACAGGCAGATCGGGACCCAGCGCGACACCATCGCCGAGCTCCGGCAGGAGCTCTCCGCCGAGCGCGCGCGGACGGACGGGGCCCTCGCGCAGGCGCGGCAGGCCGAATCCGACAGCCTCGACCTGCGCGACAAGTTCGCGCTCGTCACCTCGCCGGCCGTGCTCGTCAGTCCGATGCGTCCGATGGGCAAGCCGCCGCTTCAGCCGGGAGCGCACGGCGTCCTCTTCGTCGGCGCCGACCACCAGCACTGGTACATGGCCCTCCACGGGCTCGAGCCCGTGCAGTCCGGCAAGACCTACAAGCTCTGGTTCGTGGCCGATTCGGGCGCGGTGAACGCGGGCTCGTTCTCCGCCCAGCCCGGAGCGCGGATCGAATTGAGCTCCAGGCACATGCCGGCCGGAACCAAGGGGATCATGGTCACTCTGGAGAGCGATCCCCGCGCCACCGCCCCTTCCGGCCCCGAGATCCTGCGCGCGGCGGCGATGTATACGGTCAGCTAGAAAAGCCTTCCCGTGAGCCCCGAAGGGGTGACGGCATGTAGCCTGGGGCGTCAGCCCCAGGTACGGAGATTTCGAGAGACCCCGAGCCCCGAAGGGGCGACGGCAGGCTGCTGCGGAGCGACGAGCTGCCGTCGCCCCTTTGGGGCTTTGGGCTCTTGCGGAACCGAGCTACCTGGGGCTCACGCCCCAGGCTACATGCCTGGGCTCCTTCGGAGCCCTCAATGCACCTCGCCGCCCTCCCGCCGCATCTCCTCCCGGTACGCCTTCTCGCTGCGCGCGACGTAGTCCCGGTACCCCTGCGGGTCCACGAAGGGGTTCTCCTTCGCTCCCTCCCGCAGGCGTTTCGCCTTGCCCAGGCCGTCGAAGAACGAAGCGTGCGAGCCGAGGAAGATGTCGCATGGGAGGGATGCGAGGATGCGGAAGGTCTTCGCGTAGTCCGCCGCGATCTCCGGATAGGCCGCGTTCCTGGTCAGGATCCCCTCGGCCAGGATCGACGCGCTGCCGGCGAAGACCACGTCGTACGTCCGGTCCCCCTCCTTCACCTTCATCGTCCACGTCGTGTTGCCCATCGTGTGCCCCGGCGTGAGATGGGCGGTCAGGGTGGTGCCGCCGAGGGTGACGGTGTCGCCGTCGCGGAGGGTATGGTCCACCTGGACCGGCGGGAAGGTGGCCCGGTCGGCGAAATAGGAGTCTCCCTTGCCGCCGCGGGCGAGGAGGGGAGCCTCGCGCTCGCTGGCGAAGAGCTTCGCGCCGGTCGCCCGCTTCAACTCCGCCAGGCCGCCGGCGTGATCGAGGTGCGCGTGGCTATTGAGCAGGACCTTGACGTCCTCCAGCTTGAACCCGAGCTTGCGGAGGTTCGCCTCGATCATCGGCGCCGTCTCCACGAAGCCGCCGTCGAGGAGGATGTCCCCCTCCGGCGTCGCGATCAGGTACGAGGCGATGTCGCTCGCCCCGACATAGTAGATGTTGCCGGCGATGCGGTACGGCTCGGCCGGCTGGTTCATCGCGCGCCAGGCGGCGGTGGCCTGGGCGTGGACGAGCGAGGGGGCCACGAGGAGAGATGCCAGCAAGAA
>DASWQX010000669.1:0-5126 GCA_036403495.1 Thermoanaerobaculia bacterium | reverse complement strand
CCTGCGACCTCACCCTCGGTCCCTCTCCTGAAGGAGAGGGAGGGCCCTTGTAGGGCACTATGATGCGGAGGCGCCCCCCTTCTCCTTCAGGAGAAGGGTCGGGGGTGAGGTCGCAGGCCACCGAGACCCCGATGAAATCGTAAAGATCTGTACGCGGAGATCACACCCCCATGACCCACCACATCCTGATCACCGGCGGCGCCGGCTTCGTCGGCTCCCACCTGGCGGACGAGCTGCTGGCGCGCGGCTACCGCGTGCGGGCGCTGGACGACCTCTCCGAGCAGGTGCACGGGCCGGAGGCGGGGCGCCCCGCCTATCTCGACCCCGAGGTGGAGCTGATGGTCGGCGACGTCCGCGATCCTGCGGCGGTGCGGCGGGCGCTCCAGGGGGTCGACGCCGTGTTCCACCTGGCGGCGCGGGTGGGGGTGGGGCAGAGCATGTACGAGATCGCCCGCTATACCAGCGTCAACAACCTCGGCACGGCGGTGCTGCTGGAGGCGCTGATCGAGCGGCCGGTCGAGCGGCTGGTGGTGGCCTCCAGCATGAGCCTCTACGGCGAAGGGATGTTCCGCGACGCCGACGGCGAGCTGGTGGCCGGCGGCGAGCGCCACCGCGACCGCCTGCGTGCCCACGACTGGGAGGTGCGCGACGCCCTGGGGCGGCCGATGACGCCGGTGCCGACGCCGGAGAGCAAGGCGCCCAACCTGTCGAGCGTCTACGCGCTGTCGAAGTACGACCAGGAGCGCCTCTGCCTGATCACCGGCGGCGCCTACGGGATCGCCACGGTGGCGCTCCGCTTCTTCAACATCTACGGCCCCCGCCAGGCGCTGTCCAATCCGTACACCGGGGCGCTCGCCATCTTCGCCTCCCGCCTGCTCAACGGCAACCGGCCGCTGCTCTTCGAGGACGGCGGCCAGCGGCGCGACTTCGTGTACGTCACCGACATCGCCCGCGCCTGCCGGCTGGCCCTGGAGGCGGAGGGGGCGGCCGGCCAGGTGCTCAACGTCGGCAGCGGCCGCGACGCCTCGGTGCTGGAGATCGCCCGCGCCATGGCCGCGGCGCTCGGCCTGGAGATCGAGCCGGAGGTCACCGGCAGCCACCGTGCCGGGGACATCCGCCACTGCTTCGCCGACATCGGGCTCGCCCGGACCGTCCTCGGCTACGAGCCGGCGACGCCGCTCGACGCGGGGCTGCGGACGCTGGCCGCCTGGCTGGAGGGGCGGGCGGCCGACGACCGCGTGGCCGAGGCGCATGCCGAATTGGCCGCCCGCGGGCTTACGGCCTGATCGCCGCCTGAGCCGCCGCCTTCCCCCCCTTGTAAGGCGCGGCGGGGCGGCGGCAACCTTTACACGCCCGGCCGCGAAAGCTTTCCCTCCCCGCCGACACCCCAGGATGGTCGGAACTCCTGATCCGTAAACCTCTTGCAGGGAGATCCGCGGCGGGCCGCCCCGGCGTCCGGAGCCACGGCACGGATCTTGGATAAACCCGAGCCTCAAGATGCATCACGATGGGCCCAGGAGGGACCGCATGAGTGAGAGCCAGCCAACGCCGCGCAAGGTCATGATGACCGCCGACACCGTGGGCGGAGTGTGGACGCACGCCATCGAGCTGGCGCGCGGCCTGGCGGAGCAGGGGATCGAGGTGGCGCTGGCGACGATGGGCGCGCCGCTCAACGATTCCCAGCGCGAGAAGGCCGACCGCATCCCCCGCCTGCGGGTGTTCGAGAGCACCTTCAAGGTGGAGTGGATGGAGGACCCCTGGCGCGACGTCGAGAAGGCCGGCGACTGGCTGCTCGCCCTCGAGGAGCGGGTGCGGCCGGACGTCGTCCACCTCAACGGCTTCGCCCACGGCGCCCTCCCCTGGAGCGCGCCGGTGGTGATGGTGGGACACTCCTGCGTCCTATCGTGGTGGCAGGCGGTGAAGGGCGAGCCCGCGCCCCCCGAGTGGGACCGCTACGCCGAGGAGGCCGCCAACGGCCTCGCCGCGGCCGACCTCGTGGTGGCCCCGTCGGAGGCGATGCTCGCCGCCCTCTCCAGCCACTACGGCACCCTCGGCAAGACGCGGGTGATCCTCAACGGCCGCGACTCCAAGGCGTTCAAGCCGGCGTTCAAGGAGCCGATGGTGTTCGCCGAGGGGGGGCTGGGGGACGAGGCGCGCAACCTGGAGGCCCTGGAGCCGGTGGCGGCGCACCTCCCCTGGGACGTCTTCGTGGCCGGCGAGCCGCTCGCCGACGGCGAGATCCGCCCGCACCACACCCGCCGCCTCGGCCGGCTGACGCCGCGGGCGCTCGCCGCCTGGCTCGGCCGCGCCGCGATCTACTGCCTGCCGGCGCGCTACGAGCCGTTCGGCCTCTCGGCGGTCGAGGCCGCCCTCTCGGGATGCGCCCTGGTGCTCGGCGATATCCCCAGCCTGCGGGAGACCTGGCGCCACCGCGCCGTCTTCGTGCCGCCGGACGACCCGCAGGCCCTGGAGAGCGCGCTCCAGACGCTGATCGACGACCCGGACCGCCGCGCCTCGCTCGTCGCCGGCTCGCGCGCCCGGGCGCTCCAGCTCAGCGTCGACAAGATGCTGGCGGCCTATCTCGACGCCTACGGCGAGGTCCTGGCCGACCGCGCCACGGCCCTGCTCGACGACTCCGGCTCCTACCCGGCGCAGGTCGCGGTCTAGCCGGCCTCGGCGTCGCGCGCGAGCGCGGAGGCTTCCGGCCGTTCCGCGCTCGCCAGCGGCGGTTCGGCCTTCGCGCCGGCACGGCCCGGGCCCGTTGCGCCCACGCGTGGGCCGTGTGCGCGGCGGCGTAGGACCGGACGTCCCACGCGGAGGGCCAAGCGCCCCACGCGGAGGGCCAAGCGCCCCACGCGGAGGGCCGGACGCCCCAGGCGGAGGGCCAATGGGCCCAGCCGGAGGGCCAAGCGCCCCACGCGCAGGGCCGACGAGCCCACGCGAGGGCGCAACCCGCCCACGCGTGGGGGCAACGGGCCCACGCGAGGGCGCAACCGGCCGCCCCGGCGGCCGATGGACTCTTTTCCGCGGAGGAATGACCATGGACCACCGACCGATCCTCGGCCTGCGCACCGCCATCTACCGCGTCCCCGACCTCGACCGCGCCAAGGCCTGGTACCGCGCCGCTCTCGGCGTCGACCCCTACTTCGACGAGCCCTTCTACGTCGGCTTCAACGTCGGCGGCTTCGAGCTGGGGCTCGATCCCGACCCGTCCGAAGGAGCGGCGGGGCGCGGCGGGGTCACCGCCTACTGCGGGGTCGAGGACGCCGACGCCGCCCTCGCCCGTCTCCTGGAGCTCGGCGGCCGCGAGAACGGCGCGGTGCGCGACGTCGGCGGCGGCATCAAGGTGGCGAGCGTGCTCGACCCGTTCGGCAACGTCTTCGCGATCATCGAGAACCCGCACTTCAAGCTCGAGGGGCCGGCGCTGCCCGCCTGAAGGTCCCATCCCTCGCCAGGAGCTCCGCCCATGGCCGACGACCTCCACGACGCGTCCGATTCGCGCCGGACGCGGAACAAGGAGCAGGAGAAGAGCGAGGAGCCGCAGAAGGGCTACGAGACGATCCTCGAGCAGGAGATCACGGCGGGATTGACCGAGCTGGAGCGCCCCACGATGGCCCTGCTCCTCTCCGGCCTCTCCGCGGGGCTCGACGTCTCGCTCGGCCTGCTGCTGATGGCGGTGATGCGCACCCTGACCGAGGGGGTGCTGTCGAAGCCGGTCTCCGAGATCCTGGTCGCCATGATGTACGCCACCGGGTTCCTGTTCGTGGTCCTCGGCCGCTCCGAGCTGTTCACCGAGCACACCACCCTCGCCGTGCTGCCGGTGCTCGACGGCCGCGCCTCGCTGAAGCAGCTCGGCCGCCTCTGGGGGCTGATCTACGTCGCCAACCAGGTGGGCGCCGCCGCCTTCGCCGCCTTCCTCGCCTTCCTCGGGCCCCATCTCGGGGTGATCGACCCGGCGGTGTTCGGCCGCATCGCCTCCGGCCTGGTGGAGCACCCCGGCTGGGTGATCCTGCTCTCCGGCGTGCTCGCCGGCTGGCTGATGGGGCTCCTCTCCTGGCTGGTGGCGGCGAGCCGCGACACCATCGGCCAGATCGTCATCGTCGGCCTGATCACCACCGCCATCGGCCTCTGCCACCTCCACCACGCCATCGCCGGCACCGCCGAGGTGCTGGCCGGCGTCTTCTCCGGCCGCGGCGCCACGCTGGCGGACTTCGGCAAGTTCCTGCTCTGGGCGACCCTCGGCAACCTGATCGGCGGCATCGTCTTCGTGGCGCTGATCAAGTTCGGGCATATCCGATCGACCGGCGACTGATTTCCGATCAGTTTTTTCTGGTCTCCGATTTCCCGGCAGGGATCTTGCACTTCACCTCCCTTGAGTTCACCGGAGCCCTGCCGTACGGGGCTTCGAATCACAACCGGAATGACCGACCAGGAGGAGCTCCAGATGAAACTCGAATCCCTGAAGGACCTTTACCTCGAACAGCTCCGGGACCTCTATTCCGCCGAGACGCAGATCGTCGAGGCGCTGCCGAAGATGGCCGAGGCCGCCAACTCGGCGGACCTGAAGAAGGGTTTCAACGATCACCTGCGCCAGACCGAGGAGCACGTCAACCGCCTCGAGCGGATCTTCCAGGACCTCCAGGAGAAGCCCAAGGGCGAGACCTGCGACGGCATGAAGGGCCTGCTCAAGGAGGGCGCGGCGATGACCAAGATGGACGGCGAGCCGTCGGTGCTCGACGCCGGCCTGATCGCCTGCGCGCAGCGGGTGGAGCACTACGAGATCGCCGCCTACGGCACGGTGCGCACCTACGCCGAGATGCTCGGCAAGAGCACCCACGTCTCGCTGCTCGAAAAGACGCTCCAGGAAGAGGAGCAGACCGACGAGAAGCTGACTCAGCTCGCCGAGAGCCACATCAACCAGGAGGCGATGGTCCGCTGAAGGGCGGAAGAAGCGACCCCTCGCCCGTGTTCTACCTTGGGAGGGCGCGTCGCGAGCGGCGCGCCCCCTGTTGCACCCCCGAGGCGACCGGCGTCAACGGATACCAGTGATACCAGGGAAGGGGTGAAAGCCATGCCAGAGAACAGGACGACCACCGACCACGATGAGATCCGCCGATGGGCCGAGG
>DASWQX010000668.1:0-4071 GCA_036403495.1 Thermoanaerobaculia bacterium | reverse complement strand
TAGCAACGCGTATATCTTCTCATTGGGCGGCATTTTCGCTTCGACGTTGAGGCCTTCATTCGCGGTCCAATGAACATTCAGCTCAGTGGGAATGCCCTCCTTTATAATAGAGCTTTCTTGCTGTAGCTCGGCCGCATACGTGGAAAAGTCCTGTAAAATTTCCCATTCGCCGTCCGTAAACTCAAGCTCTACGGTCTCCACATTATTGCCGTCTTGGTCTAAGGTCCTTATTCTAACGTTCTTTGGCATAATTAATTCCGATCTATAGGCTACTTCACTCTTGCTTGCCTAGCTATCAGAGTGCTCTTCTTTGGATCTCCGGTTGACGTCGCTGTCCGGCCGTTGAGTGCCCGCGAGCATGGAACCAAACAAGGACAGCCGGCGGATGTTCTGCTTCCGGCAGAACCGCGCGAGTTGTTCCTCTTCGATCGCCAAGCGGGGCATAGGTCACTCAGTTCCCGAACAGTCTCATTGTAAGGGTCCAGACCGCTCCAGAAGGCAACCGAGGGAGCATTGGGTGGCAGCGCATCGGTTGTAGCTGAGTTCTGACTGGAGAAAAGCTTAGATGGTGCGCCCTAGGCACTCATCCGTGGAGATTCCCTCGCCGCGGGAGAGCTCGTTTCGGGCTTCGGTAAGGCCCCCATCCTCGTCGTCCATGTCGGCCTCGTCGTCCATCGGCGCCAAGAGCAAGGCGCGCTCGACGGCATCAGCCGTCAGGGTCAGGCCAACGAGCAGACGGCCCGCGGTCGTCAGGTCTTCCTCAGAAAGAGAGTCAACAAGTCGATGCAGAGTTGCGCGGGGATACATAGGCGGTCCTCCTACGACAAAGCCAACCTCCCAGGCCTAGAGGAGGTGTCTGTCCAAATCCATGGTACTACGGGAACTCTGCTTTCGAGCCCTGGTCGTAACTACGGGAAGAGGTGCCATACGAACGGTTGCGGCGCCAAGATCTCGGTCCATTGGCAATGGCGCATAGTCAATCTGCTGACATGCTTGACGGCAGAAGACTCCTTCGCCGCTACGCCGACGAAGGAGTCTTCTGGCCTTAGACTAGAGAGGGCCTGAGCCGGCCTCCATAGCGATGTGGCTACTTACTGGCCGTGATTGGCGATAATTATGGGACACCGGAAGACGTCGCAGCTTCCAGTGCAGGGATACGATTGGGGTGTTTGGCCCAATCCTTTGATTTCGTTTAAGTGGAGGGTGGCGAGGTCGACCAGGGTCTCACGATTGAGCTTAAGCTTGGTACTTCTCTTCTTCACTGTTGTCTCCTTCGAAGTTGAATAAGGCCCCTGATGGCCTTCGATGCGAGCTGATTTTACGAGAAGAGCGTCGACGAGTAAAGAGAAGATCCTGATGCTTGGGACGAATCAACCCGGCAGGGTCGACGCCCTGGATTGGGCGCCGCGCGAGCAGATCCCCGCGCATCGATCGAGGTCGTCGCGGCTCCGTCCCTCCATGAACTGCGCCACGGTTTCGGCGGCATCGATCATATGGAGGATACGGATGCGATCCTCATCCCGCATATTGGACCTCTGCGGCGCGCAGGACCTGATCGCGGAAATACCGGCTGAGATCCTGTGGGGTGCGCAGGTCGACCTTTTTCCCGCCCAGCATCGCGGCCAACTCGGCCTCCATCGAGGCCAACCCGAGCAGGCCTGGCTCACAGCCGGGCTCGAACTCCACTAGCAGATCGACGTCGCTGTCCGGCCGTTCCGTGCCCGCGAGCGTGGAACCGAACAAGGACAGGCGGCGGATGTGCTGCTTCCGGCAGAACCGCGCCAGTTGCTCTTCTTCGATCGCCAAGCGGGGCATAGGTTACTCGGTTCCAGGAGAGGATGGTGCGCCCTAGAGGATTCGAACCTCTGACCTACAGCTTCGGAGGCTGCCGCTCTATCCAGCTGAGCTAAGGGCGCGCGTGGAAGTGCGCGGTGTTGGAAGAACCGGTAATGGCCTGCCTGGAGGGATTCGAACCCCCGACCCGCGGCTTAGAAGGCCGCCGCTCTATCCAACTGAGCTACAGGCAGCCGTTGCTGCGCGTCTGGCCTTCACCTTCCAGGGCGCGTCGGTATCGGGGCGCCCAGATTTGAACTGGGGACCCCCTGCGCCCAAGGCAGGTGCGCTACCAGGCTGCGCTACGCCCCGACGGAAACGCGCAGGCGGCACAGTGTAAGCGAGGCCGGCCGGTGAGTCAAATCGAGGCGAGCGCGACGGGCAGCGAGCCGGCGCGGATAGTCGCGGCCCCGAGCGCAGGGGAAGTCCGCCAGCCGTCGCTGAAGCCGGATGCCGACAAAATCTGGCAGGGCGAAGCTCCCCCACGAGATTTTCTCGACGGGTTTCAGAGGGGAAGCCCGCCCTCCGAGATTCTCTCCAACTTTTTGAAAGGGGGAGCTTCCCCTCCGGGATTTCTTGGGCATCTCTGGGAGGGGAGGTCTCCCCTCCGAGTTTTTTCGGGAAAGTTTGAGAGGGCGAGCCTCCCCATCCAAAAGATGGGCCTGGCCACGCGTCTGTGGCATCATTCCCTGTCCGCCATGCCCTTCAAGCTCCGATTCATCCGATTCGCGGTCCTCCGCCGCCTGCTCCGGGCCCATCCGCGTCTCCGGCGGACCCTGATCGCCGTGGCCGCCGTCTGCGTCCTCGTCTTCGTCTTCGTCGGCTGGCTGCTCTTCCCGTATCTCCGGACGTTCGGCGACATCGGCGCCGGGCCTGAGAACGCGCCGTCGCGCCTCTACGGCCAGGCGGCCGAGCTGCGGGTAGGGGACGAGATGGACCCCGAGGAGCTCGCCGGACAGCTCCAGGCGCTGGGCTACCGCTCATATGACGAGGATGCGCTTCCCAGTGGCCGGTACCGGACCGGCGAGGACGCCCTGTCGGTCCGGCTGCGCCGGCGGATGACGCCGCGGGGGAGCGTCCCCGGCGAGACGCTGCTGGTCCAGTTCAAGAAGGGGAAGATCGCCGAGATCCGCGCCGACGGCCGTCCGGTCGCGGCGACCGAGCTCGAGGCGCCGGTGCTCGCCACCTACTATGGCGACGAGGCGCGGGAGAAGTGGCCGGTGCAGGTCGCCGATCTCCCCGAGCCCGTGGTGCGGGCGGTGCTCGCCGCCGAGGACGACTCGTTCTACTGGCACCCGGGGGTGTCGCCCACCGGGATCGTGCGCGCCCTGTTCGTCAACCTCCGGCACGGCGGGGTGACGCAGGGGGGGAGCACGCTCACCCAGCAACTGGTCAAGAACGTCTTCCTGACCTCGGAGCGGAGCTACTTCCGCAAGTTCCGCGAGGCGTTCATCGCCGTCGCCGTGGAAGTGCAGCACCGCAAGAAGACGATCCTCCAGGGGTATCTCAACGGCATCTATCTGGGGGGCGCCAACGGCATCCAGTACTACGGGATCGGCACCGCCGCGCGCGCCTTCTTCGGCAAGGACGCCAGCGAGCTGACCCTGCCGGAGGCGGCGGCGCTCGCCGGCATGATCAAGTCGCCCGGCTTCTACTCGCCGGTCGCCCACCGCGACCACGCGCGGATGCGGCGGGACGAGGTGCTCCGCCGCATGGCCCAACTCGGCTGGATCGACGCCGGCGCCCTCGCCGCCGCCCTGGCCACCCCGGTCGAGACCGCCCCCATGCGCCTCGGCGACCGCGTCGCGCCGCACTTCGCGGACGCCATGGCGAACGAGGCCCGCGACCGTTTCGGCCTCCGCCGCCTCGGCAACCGCGGCGGCCATCTCTTCTCGACCCTCTCGATGCGGGATCAGGCTCTCGCCGGCAAAGCGGTGACCGACACGTTGCGCAACCTCGACCGCCAGGGGCGGCGCGGCGACGAGCCGCTGGAAGCCGCGCTTATCTCGGTCGATCCCCACTCGGGGGCCATCCTCGCCTACGTGGGCGGCCGGGACTTCGGGAAGAGCGAGTTCGACCGCGTCTCGCAGGCGCACCGCCAGGCCGGGAGCTGTTTCAAGCCGATCGTCTTCGTGGCCGCCCTGGAGAGCGGGAAGTACTCGCCGGCGTCGAAGGTGCTGGACCAGCCGCTCACCCTCAAGGCCGGCGGCGGCCGCTGGACGCCGAAGAACGCCGACG
>DASWQX010000667.1:0-6782 GCA_036403495.1 Thermoanaerobaculia bacterium | reverse complement strand
GCAAAGAAGCGAGACAGGCCTGCATCCGGTGCCGTGCAACAGCCGAAGCGCCCGACCGTAGCTCTCCGAGTTACCTCCCCGCCCATCATCCGGTCCGCATCCGAAAGTGGATCCTCTCCCATCCAAGTGTCTGAAGCTGATTGGATCATCAAGCAGCGACGTCGCCTTGACCTTAAGGCGGCCCAGAGCGTTGGGCTCGATACGGCAAAGGCAATCCTGCTTTGTGTCCTGCAACCGGCGGACGACGGGAGCGAACGGACGACCGTGGTGCTCTCCCATCGCTTCTGGCTGCGCCGGTTCGGCGGCGACCGCGGGATCGTGGGGCGGACGATCGACCTCAACGGCAAGTCGTTGACCGTCGTCGGCGTGATGCCTCCGGCGTTCGCGTTTCCGCGCGGCGGTGAGATGCCGCACGGCTTCGGTTTCGCCGCGCAGCCGGACGTCTGGGCGCCGCGGGCGCTCTCGCCCAAGGACCGCCAGAACCGGGGCAACCGCGGCTCTCTCGCTCTCGGTCTTTTGCGGCCCGGCGTGTCCATCGCCAAGGCGCAGGCGGAGCTCGAAACGATCTCCGAGCGGGTGGGGAAGGCCTTTCCCGATTCGGACGGAGGCTGGAGGGTCCGGATCATGCCGCTTCCGGCGGAGCTCGTGGGCGACGTCAAGCCGGCGCTGCTCATCCTGCTCGCCGCGGTCGGGCTGGTGCTGCTGATCGCGTGCGTCAACGTGGCCAACCTGCTCCTCGCGCAGGCGGCGGCGCGGCAGAAGGAGATCGCCCTGCGGACGGCGCTCGGGGCCGGCCGGGGACGGATGGTGCGGCAGCTCCTCACGGAGAGCGCGCTGCTCGCGGTGACCGGTGGAGCGATGGGATTGCTGCTGGCCTATTGGGGCCTGCGCGCGATCGTGGCCTGGATCCCCGACGACGTCCCGATCGCGCACCAGGTGGCGATCGATCCGCGTATCCTTCTGTTCACTCTCGGAGTGACCCTGCTGACGGGCGTGATGGCCGGTCTCGCGCCGGCCCTCCAGATGACCCGGCCGGACCTCGCCGAGTCGCTGCGCGACGGCACGCGGGCGGGATCGGGCACGTCGGCCGGCGGCCGCACGCGCCGGGCGCTGGTGGTGCTGGAGACGGCGGTGGCCGTGCTCCTGGTCGCCGGCGCCGGCCTGCTCGTGCGCAGCTTCGAGCGCCTGACCGCCGTCGATCCCGGTTTCCACGGCGACGGGGTGCTCGCCTTGCAGGTCGATCTCTCCTGGGCCAAGTACGCGGAGGACGCGAAGGAGGCGGCTTTCACGGACGCGCTCCTCGATCGCCTGCGGGCTCTGCCCGGCGTCACCTCGGCGGCCATGATCTCGCGGCTGCCGCTCGGCGGCGACGAGGAGATCGAGGCCTTGGTGTTCGAGGGGCAGCCGAAACCGAAGCCGTCGGAGATCCCGCTCGCCGACTATCGCCAGATCTCTCCCGGCTACTTCGAGACCCTCGGCATCCGCCGGATCGCCGGCCGGACGGTCGAGAAGACGGACATCGCCGGCAAGCCGCTCGTCGCGGTGGTGAGCGAAGCGCTGGTGCGCGCCTATTTCCCGGGCGTCGATCCGCTCGGCAAGCGGCTCCGCGCCGGGGGGATCGGCGCGCCCCAGGAGCCCTGGATCACGGTGGTAGGGGTGGTGGCCGACGTGCGGCAGGCGGCTCTGCAGATCGATCCGCGCCCGGCGATCTACGTCGCGCAGGCGCAGCAGCCGACGACCGACCAGGCGTTCGTCCTGCGCGCGCGGAGCGATCCGAAGGGGCTGATCGCGAGCGCTCGCGCGGCCGTCTACGCCGTGGACCGCGACCAGCCGGTCGCCCGCGCCGTGACGATGGATTCGATTCTCTCGCAATCGCTGGCCGGACGGCGGTTCAACATGGTGCTGCTGGGGATGTTCGCGGGTCTGGCGCTGGTGCTGGCGGCGGTGGGGATCTACGGCATCACCGCCTATTCGGTGGCCCAGCGGACGCGGGAGATGGGGCTGCGGATGGCTCTCGGCGCGCGGCGGGGGACGGTGCTGGCGCTGGTGCTGCGCGAGGCCGGAGCGCTCGCTCTGGCGGGCCTCGGGGCCGGTCTCCTTCTCGCCTTCGCCGCCACGCGGGTGATGGCGAGCCTCCTCTTCGGCGTCGGCGCGACCGATCCGGCGACTTTCGCGACTGTCACGGCCGCCCTCGCGTTCATCTCGCTCTTCGCGGCCTGGGTGCCCGGGCGCCGGGCCACGCAGGTCGATCCGATGGTGGCGCTGCGGACGGAGTAGTTCTACTTTGTCAGCTTCACCTTGGCTCTGGCGTTGGCCCTCATCACCCCGGCCCTCTTCTCCCGTCCCTCCCCCCTCCCAAACACGGGAGAAGAGGGGGGCCCTGCGATGCGGCCACTCCTTGAGTCCTGCCCACCTGCCGGGAACGGGATGCGACGACTTCTCCCTCGACGTCCACGGCGGCGTCGGGGGCGCGCGGAAACCCGTCGGCCGCAGGCACCGTAAGGGATGGAGGAGGCCGTGCCGTGCTCGCCACAGAAGATTCGACCGTCGATCCCTCCGTCCCTCCTGCTGTCCAGCTCTGGCGAAGAATTCCGGTCATCTTGCGGGCGGCCGTAATCGCCGAGATCATCACGGACCTCGGAGCCCTCCCGCCGGCAGTCCTGATGATGGCCAATCTCAGGTTTTTACCCAGCGTTCCCTGGCTGCTACCGGCGACGGCGCTGTGGCTCTGGCTGTTCTGGAGTTGGTTGAACGGCGCGTGGTGGCCTCAGGCCACCGCGAAGAGCCGCCGCCGCGACCTTCGCGCTCGCCCGGTTTCTGCCCGGGTCTGGCGCTGGTCCCTCCTTGCGGGTGGCCTCGGCGTCGTGAGCTGCATGGCCTTCAGTCTCCTGTTGGCGCGGTTCGCCGGCGTATCGCGAGACGCCTATAAACTGCCGGTGGACTTCGCGAGTCTTCCGCCTTGGACCGTGCTCTCCATCCTGCTGGCGATCAGCGTCTCAGCCGGGGTGGTGGAGGAAGCGGCCTTCCGAGGTTTTCTGATCAGCCCGATCGCGCGCCGGCATGGCTGGCCGGTGGCCATTTTGGTCAGCGGCGTAATGTTTTTCGTGGCGCATCTCAATCACTCCTATGTGACTTTCGCTCATCTGCCGTTCTTCCTCGCGATCAGCGCGGTGCATGGGCTGCTGGTCTATTGGACGGGATCGATCCTGCCGGCGGTCGTGCTCCACGCGTCAGCCGATTTCCTGTTCATTCCCTTGCAGTACGGATTGATCGGCAATCTGCACGCGGAGCCGGTCTGGCGCACGGGCTTGGATCCGGCGTTCCTGGCCTGCCTCGCGGTGGTCCTGGTTTTCGGCCTCGCGGCCGTGCCGGCCTTTCGCCGGCTGGCCGCGGTTTGTGCCGTGACCCCAAGTTAGTCGGTGGGCGGCAGCGGCACCGCGGGATCGCGTTCGAACACACCGTGGGAGTAGAAAGCCTCGTCGAGGTCGTTCGTGGCCTGGGCCTGCTCGAGCCAGAGGTTCCAGTAAGCGATGAGCTCATCCTGCGACAGGTTGCGCAGATCGAGATCCTCCTCGCTCAGGAATTCGTCGCGAAGATCAGTCATGATTCAGCTCCTTGCGCCGGCTCGAAAGGAAGCACCCCTTCGGCGCGAGAGACCACCAGACGATGGGCTTCGGGTAAGGACAAGCCTTCGATCTGGCGCTGCACGTTCGGCCAGGCCTTCGTCCAATCTTCGGCGGCGGCCATGTAGCGGGCCAGCCGTTCTTCATTGGCACGGATGAGGGCACGGCGTTCGCGGTCGAGAGCCTCCTCCAGGATCTCTCTGCCTTCATGGATGCGGGCGAGAAGCGGCCGCTGCCGCACCGCCTCCGCCAGCGCTTCCGGATGCTCGCCTGCGAGCTTGATCAGATCGCGGCTGCTGCGGGAGTACAGGAGTTGGGAGCGCGGATCACTCATCAGGCGCGCGAGCTCACCCACCACGGCATAATCCTTGTCCCGGTTCGTCAGCTTCATCGCGGCCAAGGGCTCCACACGGACGACATCGTTGTCCGTAGCCTGAGCGTCCTCCCACATTTGAGCCAATTGTTCCGGCATGATCCGCGGCGGCCGGCTGACGAAGTCGGTCCGCACCCGCAACGCGTCCCGGCGGAACTCGAGGTGGGCGCTCCAACCACCGGCAAGCCAGCGCAGGTCCAGCGGTGCTCCGAAGCGGTAGCGCGCGCCGTGCTGAGAAAGGACCTCCAGCACATGGCCGGCGGCTTCGGCGTCCTCCCGCAGAATCCAGTCGCCGTCCTTGCTCATAATAGCCAGCCGGTGGACGACCACCGCCTGGCCTGAGCTGAGCAGGGCTCGCAGGCGGCCTCTATTGAGCTCTTGGGTCAGATCAAGGTAGGGATTGCTCATCAAGAGACCCCCGGCCCTATGCAGCGTTGCAGATCGATGAGGACCAAGGCGGTCGAGGACGGATGGAGAGCGGGCGGTCGCATCATGGGAGATCCTACACCGCTGCGAGAGACTCGGAGGGGACGCGCTCTCCCATCATCCGCCGGTAGAACCAGCGCTTCGCCATTTCGACGGTGCCCACCACCCGCGCCCCCTCGACCACGGGCAGGCAGCCATACTTGTTTTCGAACATCAGCAGCGCCGCCTCCTGGAGCGGCTGGCCGGCCTCGGCGGTTTCCACCTCCGAGGTCATCACCTCCTCGACCCGGATGCGCCGCATGACGTCGTTCTGGAAGCTGAGCGGCAGCCCGGCGCGCTCGATCAGCGAGCTGCGCAGGAGGTCGCGGTGGCTGAGCAGGCCGACCAGATCGCCGTCGCCGTCGCCGTCGACGACGATCGGCGGCGCGGGGCCGCGGCGTCCGCGCTCGGACGGTGCGAGAGGTTCTGCGAGGGTGTCTTCCATGACGGCTTCCATAGCGGGCATCGAGGTTCTCCGAAAGACAGGTTTTCAGGAGACAGGCTGTGCTGGATGGCCATGGGCTAGATCCCCCGAGTTGCGGCCTCCCTGTGGAGGGCTGCCGGTCAAGCTCTTTGTCTCACGACGGCCACGGCGGCGGGACACTCGGCGAGGTGTGGCGGGGGAACGCTGAGGGGTGGGAGGAGACCGCGGCCGATACCACCCCGCTGGGTAGGGCGCCGCCTTCTGGCACGCCGCGTGACGGATCCGGCGCGAAAATCGCGCATCATGAGGCGTGGACAGGAGGGAGAAGACTTGATCGATTCACAACAACGTGTCCCTTTTTCGCGGCTCGCCCCGGCGTTCGCCCTGACTTTCACTGTCATGCTCGCGCTCTTCGCGGTTCCGGCGCGGGCCGCCGCCAACCCCTGGACTCCCGTCGGTCCCGGCGGCGGCGTGATCGAGTCGCTGGCGGTCGATCCCGGCAATCCCGCCGTCGTCTACGCCATTGCCGTCGACACGCTCTACAAGAGCACCGACGCCGGCATGACCTGGACCGTGCTCGCCGGCCCCAACCTGCAGGTCGTCGCCCTCGATCCCGCCCATCCTGGGACGGTCTACGCCGGCGGCCAGATCCTCCTGCGCAGCACGGACGGCGGCGGGACGTGGACCGACGTCACGCCGGCCACCGGCGACACGGTCTCGATCAATGTCCTGGCCGTGGCGCCGGACGGCGTCGTTTTCGCCGCCGACAGGAATCTGCTGCTGCGCAGCGCGGACGGCGGCCGCACCTGGCCGCTCGTCGCGGAGGGCCACTACAACATCCAGTCGGTCCTGGTGGATCCCACCGACCCCCGCCACATCTTCTACCTCGGCTACAAAGACATCTCCGCGAGCGATGATGGCGGGCTGCACTGGGCGCCCCTGACGGTGCCCGCCTCGCCGCTCGACCTCACCGGCCTCGCGCTGGCGCCGTCGGCGCCGAACCGGCTTTACTTCCTGTCGCAGGCCGACAACGCGGTGCTGCGCAGCGACGACCGCGGCGCGAGCTGGAGCGCGAGCGGCCACCCTCCCCGGGTCAGCGGAGTCCTGTCGTTCCAGGTCGATCCGCGCTCGCCCGACAAGCTCTACGCGGCGAGTTGGGAAGGGATCTTCACCAGCGGCGACGGTGGCGGCTCCTGGCGGGAGATCACCGCCGGCCTTCCCCGTCCCTTCGGCCAGCGGCCGCAGATCTTCTCGTTCGCCGTGGCGCCCTCCCGGCCGGCCACCCTCTATGCCGGCACCGACGACGGCGTCGGCCGCAGCCTGGATGCCGGAGCGCACTGGCGGCTCGGCCTCGAGACCGGCCTCAACGCCGCCACGCCCCACCTGCTGAAGTTCCACCCGCTGCGCCCCAATATCGTCTATCTCGCCCTCGGCGCCGGCGACCGCTCCTTCCGCAGCACCGACGGCGGCCGTACCTGGGCCGGCTTCGCTCGCACGATCTCGCAGCAGGGTCTCGACGACCTCGCCTTCGATCCCGTCGATCCCGACCTCCTCTACGCCTCCAACCGGACGGCGATCTGGAGGAGCACCGACGGCGGCGAGAGCTGGACGCGGATCTCCGGCGAGGCCCCCTCCCGCCTCGCCGTTCTCGGCCATCACACCCTGCTCGCGTCGCACTGCGGCGTCCTCCGCAGCACGGACGACGGCAGGACCTGGAAGCAGGTGATCCCCTGCGCCAACGCGGACGGCGGCTTCCGGACTCCGATCTCCCTCGCGGCCGATCCGCGGGACCCCCGCACCGTCTATGTCCACTTTGCCATCCTGGAGGAGACCCACAACTACTTTTTCGAAGTCTTCCGGAGCCGCGACGGCGGCGTCACCTGGACGAAGATCAAGG
>DASWQX010000666.1:0-3025 GCA_036403495.1 Thermoanaerobaculia bacterium | reverse complement strand
CGACCTGCGCGCCGTGCCGCCGCGGGTCGAGGAGCTGCTGCGCGCCATGCTGGCGAAGGGGGCCGACGAGCGGATCGCCTCGGCCGGCGCGGTGGCCGCCGAACTGGCGGCCATCGAGTCCGAGCTCTCCGACGAGACCCTCTCGGCGCCCGCCGGCACCGGTCCGCTGGACGCCACCGCGCTGCTGCCGCGGCGGACCACCAACTCCCAGCCGCTGGCGGCGCCCTCGACCGCGGCGCTCGGCACCGTACCGGCTTCGCCGCCCACCACTCCGAGCGTGCCGCCGCCGGCACCGACGGTCGCCGCCTCGATGCCCACGGCGTCCGCGGCGGTCTTCGTCCCAAGTCTCGCGCCCCCTCCTCCCGCGCCCCCTCCGGCCGCCGCCGTGGCTCCCGCGCCGCGGAAGCTGCCGATCGCGCTGGTGCTCGCGGTCCTCCTGCTGATGGTGCTGGTGGGCGTCGCCGGCGCCGGCTACTACGGCTGGCAGTTCTGGAAGGCGCACTTCGCCGCGGCGCAGGATCAGGCGGCGCAGGCCTCGCAGGCGGCCCAGCCGGCCTCGGCCTCTCCGGACGCGCAGACCTCGCCGGCCCCTTCGGTAGCGCCGCCGTCGCCGCCGCCACTGAGCGTCGCGCCCTCCACGGCCCCGCCGTCGAAGGTGCCGCCGCGGCCCGCCGCGACCGAGAAGAGCCCGCCGGTCTCCGCGCCTCCCGCCGCCGAGCCGGCCAGGCCGCGCGTCCCCGGCCCGGCGGGAAATCAGGCCTCGCCGCCGGTGCCGGTGCCCGCCGCGCCGGCTCCCCGCGAAACGCCGCCGGTCCGCGCCGTGCCCGTGCCCGCCGCGCCGAGCGAGGAGGCCGCGGAGGAGCCGGAGGCCGACCAGACCCTGCGCTCGGCGATGCAGGTGGCCTTCCACGTCACGCCGCCGGACGCCCACGTGCTGGTCGAGGGGCGGGTGATCGGCGAGGCGCAGGACTGGAGCGGCCAGCACGGGGCGCGCACCTATACCTTCCCCGGCGCCGGGACCTACCTGGTCAAGATCCGCAAGCCGGGGATGAAGGAGGTCCGCATCGCCGTCGAGGCGGGCGCCGGAGCAGCGAGCGCCATCAACGCCCATCTGGTGCCGATGGCCGCCGCCGAGGTCGACGCGACCGATCTGCAAACCGTGCGGGTGCGCGAGGGGATCTCCTTCAACGTGCGCCCCGCCCTGGCCCAGGTGGAGGTGGACGGCCAGCCGGTGGGTCCGGCGCGGCGCTTCGCCGGCGGCTTCCTGCGGCCGAAGGAGGTCCTGCTGCTGCCGCCGGGCAAGCACCGGATCTCGCTGGTCCTGCAGGGCTACCGCCGGAAGGACTTCCTGGTCGAGGTCACCGAGACGGCCGAGAAGCCGCGGGACCGCATCGAATGGGTGCTCACCCCGGGAGGAAACGAGTGAACAGACGCCAACAAGGACTCCCGCATCAAGAAACGGCCCGCTGGATGCGTCCCCACGTCGAGGCCCTGGAGGCCCCTTCCGTGCTCCGCTCTCTCCCCGGGCGGCTGGAGATCGAACGGCTCGGCAACGGCCTGACCGTCTGCCTGCTCGACAACCCGCAGGCGCCGATCGTCACCTCGGCGCTCCTCTACCGCGCCGGCACCCGCGATGAGCCGGCCGGCCACGGCGGCGTCGCCCACTTCCTCGAGCACATGATGTTCAAGGGCTCGGCGCGCTTCGGCCCCGGGGAGATCGACCGCCTGACCCAGGCCCTGGGGGGCGTCAACAACGCCTTCACCAGCCACGACCTGACGGCCTACTACTTCAACTTCGCCGCCGACCGCTGGACCGAGGCGCTCGCCATCGAGGCCGACCGCATGACCACCCTGACGCTCGACCCCGAGCAGGTGGCGAGCGAGCGCCAGGTGATCCTCGAAGAGATCGCCATGTACGACAGCGAGCCCTGGGACGCCCTGGAGATGACGGTGCACGACCGCCTGTTCAGCTCCCACGCCTACGGCCATCCGGTGCTCGGCACCCGCGAGGAGCTGCTGGCCACCGGCGCCGAGGAGCTCCGCGCCTTCCACCGCCGCTTCTACCGGCCGGACAACGCCATCCTGGTGATCGGCGGCGATATCGGGAACAACGCGCTGGCCGCCGTCGAGCGCGCGATGGACGGCATCCCCGCCGGCGCCGAGCCCCGCCGCGGCTTCACGCCGCCCACGGTGCACCCCACGAGCGCCGAGCGGCTGGAGCGGCGCAAGGGGGAGGTGGCGCGCCTGCTGCTGGCGATGCAGGTCCCGCACGGCTCGCACCCCGACCATCCGGCCCTGCGGCTGGCCGCCACCGTGCTCGGCGGCGGCCGCACCAGCCGCCTGCAGCACACCCTGGTCGAGGAGGAGCAGGTCTGCGTCTGGGTCTCGGCCGACCTCTCCGAGGGGATGGACGCCAGCATGATGACCGTCACCGGCGAGGTGGTGCCCGGCGTCGATCCGGCCCGGGTGGAGGCGCGCGTCTTCGAGCTGCTGGCCGAGCTGCGCACCCGGCCGCCGGACGACGAGGAGCTGGAGCGCTGCCGCCAGATCGCTGTCGCCGACTGGGTGTTCGGCCACGAGAAGGTGCACCAGCAGGCCCTCTCCGTGGGGCTCGCCCTGGCGCTCTTCGACCTCGAATACCTCGACCTCCACCTCGAGCGCCTGCTCGCCACCGACACCGGCCGCCTGCTGGCGGTGGCCGATCGCTATCTCGTCCCCGAGCGCGGCTCCATCGTGGGCTGGTCGCTGCCGAAATCGTGACGGCCGCGACCCCCTCTCCGATCATCCGCGTCCGGCGGGTCGAAGGCGCCCCCGTGGTCGCCGTCCGCCTCCAGTTCCTGGCCGGCGGCCGCCAGGAGCCGCTGCCGGGCCAGGCCCTGCTCACCGGCCGCATGCTCACCGAGGGGACCCGCACGCGCGACTGGCGGCGCATCGCCGAGCAGGCCGAGAGCAAGGGGATGATCCTGCAGAGCAACGGCTCGTTCGAGAACCTCAGCCTGTCGATCGATGCCCTGGCGGCGGACTG
>DASWQX010000665.1:0-5692 GCA_036403495.1 Thermoanaerobaculia bacterium | reverse complement strand
CTGCGCCCGCGCGAGATCCTCTTCCACTCGGACCGCGGGCAGGCCGGGTTCCCGGTGGAGATCCTCGATTGGGCCGAGCGCGAATGCCCCTGCCGCACTCCGCTCGCCGGCGACCGGCTGTTCGACCCGCGCCGCGCCGAGGATCTGCTGCTGCGCCAGATGGGGGCGAGCACCCTGCGCGGCTTCGGCCTGATCGAGGGGGAGCCGGCGGTGCGCGCCGCCGCCGCGGCGCTCGCCTACGCCCAGGAGACGCAGAAGAGCGGCCTCGCCCACGTCCGCGGCCTCGCCGTGCGCGAGGCCGGCGACCGCTTGGTGCTCGACGCCTCGACCCTGGCCAACCTGGAGGTCTTCGCCAGCCAGCGCGCCACCGCCGCGGGCTCGGGGCGGAAGCGGAGCACTCTCCTCGCCGTGCTCGACCGCACCGTCACCGCCCCCGGCGGCCGCACGCTGCGCGAATGGCTCCGCCGGCCGCTGGTCGATCCCCAGGAGATCGCCGAGCGCCACCGCGCGGTCGGCGCGCTGGTGGCGGACAACCCGCGGCGCGAGCGGCTGCGCGAGCGCCTGGCGCGCGTCGCGGACCCCGAGCGGCTGGTGGCCCGCGCCGTGCTCGGCACCCTTACTCCGCGCGAGGCCGCGGCCCTGCGCGATTCGCTGGCCGAGGCGCCAGCGATCCTCTACGAGCTCGCGGCGCTGGCCCCGGGTGAGTCCGCTCTGCTGGCGAGCCTCGCCGCGACCGACCCTCTCCCCGGTCTCGCCGCCGAGCTGGCGCGGATGCTGGAGGCGGCGCCGGCGCCCAACCTCCAGGACGGCGGGGTGATCGCCGCCGGCGTCGACGCCGACCTCGACCGCTACCGCTCGCTGACCCGCGACAGCAAGCGGCACATCCTGGCTTTGGAGGTGCGGGAGCGCGAGCGCACCGGCATCTCCTCGCTGAAGATCCGCTACAACCGGGTCTTCGGCTACTACCTGGAGGTCACCCGCGCCAACCAGGAGCGGGTGCCGGCGGACTACATCCGCAAGCAGACGCTGGTCAACGCCGAGCGCTACGTCACCCCCGAGATCAAGGAGCTGGAGGAGCAGATCCTCTCCGCCGAGGAGCGGCAGGTGGAGCTGGAGCAGCGCTTCTTCCGCGAGCTGACGTCGAGGATCGCCGCCGAGGCCGCCGGGCTGATCGAGCTGGCCACCGCGATCGGCGCCCTCGACACCCTCGCCTCTTTCGCGGAAGTGGCGGCCCGCCAGCGCTACACGCGGCCGAAGATGGGGCTGGCCGGCGCGCCGGTGGTCATCCGCGAGGGGCGCCATCCGGTGGTCGAGCAGGCGAGCCGCGACGCCTTCGTGCCCAACGACGCCGAGTTCGACGGCGAGGTGGCGCAGATCGTCCTGCTCACCGGACCGAACATGGGGGGCAAGTCGACCTACCTGCGGCAGGTGGCGCTGATCGTCCTGATGGCGCAGGCGGGGAGCTTCGTGCCGGCCGACGAGGCGGTGATCGGCGTCTGCGACCGCATTTTCACCCGCGTCGGCGCCTCCGACGACCTGGCCCGCGGCGAGTCGACCTTCATGGTGGAGATGATCGAGACCGCCAACATCCTGCGCCACGCCACCGAGCGCAGCCTAGTGATCCTCGACGAGGTCGGCCGCGGCACGGCGACCTTCGACGGCCTGTCGCTCGCCTGGGCGATCGTCGAATACCTGCACGAGCACCGGCGGCCGAAGACGCTGTTCGCCACCCACTACCACGAGCTGACCGAGCTCGCCTCGCTGCTGCCGCGCGTGGTCAACCGGACGATGGCGGTGAAGGAGTGGGACGAGCGGATCGTCTTCCTCCGCCGCGTCGTGCCGGGGAGCGCCGACAAGTCTTACGGCCTCCACGTGGCGCGCCTCGCCGGGCTGCCGCCGGCGGTGATCGACCGCGCCGGGGAGATCCTGGCCAACCTCGAATCGGCCGAGTACGATCCCACCGGCAAGCCCCGCCTTGCCCGCGGCAACGCTCCGGAGAACGACGAGCCCGCCCAGCTCACCCTCTTCGCGCCCCCCGAGCAGGTGGTGGCCGGAGTGCTGCGCAGCGTTGACGCCGACCAGTTGACGCCGCTGGCGGCGCTGAACCTGATCCACAGCCTGAAGTCGCGGCTGGGGTAGGCCGGTCTTCCGATAAGATCCCCGCCCATGAAACCCGCCGACCAGGTCTTCGTGGGCCTCCCCGGTCCCGAGCTCGACAGGGCTTCCGCCGAGATCCTCGCCGCCCATCAGCCCGGCGGCGTGATCCTGTTCAAGCGCAACCTGCAGGACGAGCACCAGCTCAACCGCCTGATGACGGCGCTGCGCCGCATCCTCCCGGAGGCGGTGGTGGGGATCGACGCCGAGGGGGGGCGGGTCGACCGGCTGAAGGAGATCGTGGGGCCGGCGCCCGCGGCGGCGGCGCTGGCGAGGAAGGCGCCGAGCTACTCGCTGCAGGCGGGGCGCTGGGTGGCGCAGTCGCTACGGCTGTTCGACATCGACCTCGACTTCGCGCCGGTCGTCGACCTCGACCGCGGCATCGCCGGTAATGCCCTCGACGAGCGCACCTTCGGCGCCACCCCGAAGGAGGTCATCCCACGCGCTCAAGGATTCCTGAGCGGCCTGCATTCCGGCGGCGCCGGGGGGTGCCTCAAGCATTTCCCCGGCCTCGGCGCGGCGGGGGAGGACACCCACCTCCAGAGGTCCGCCGTCTACCTCCCCGCCGAGGAGCTGCGGGCGGACCTCGAGCCGTTCGCCGCCCTCGGCCGCCTGGCGGGAGCGGTCATGGTCGGCCACGCGCTCTACCCCGCCTACGACTCGTCGATGCGGCCGGCGACGCTCTCGCCGTCGGTGATCGGCGGCATCCTGCGCGGCCGCCTCGGCTTCGACGGCCTGGCCTTCAGCGACGACATGGAGATGAAGGCGCTCGACGAGTGGGGGGACCTCCCCGAGCGCTGCGAGATCGCCTTCGCCGCCGGCTGCGACGTGCTGCTCGTCTGCCACACTCTGGAAGCGCTCCCCGCCATCGTCGAGCGGCTCGCGCACCCGGCGCTGGAGGCGCGGGTCGCCGAGGCCAACCGCCGCCTCGATACCTACCGCCAGCGGTTGATCACCCTCCGCTCGGCGCGCGAGTACGTCGATTTCATGCGCAACAACAGCCAGGGCGAGCAACTGGAGCGGGTGCGCCAGACCCTGGAGCAGCTCCAGGCGAGCCTGGGGTAGGCGGTGCTGGAGGACACGGACGAGAGCGGACGAACACGGACGAACACGGACGAACACGAAAGACTCAGCGACAGCCCCTCAGGTCTTTTCGTTTCTATGTCCGTGTTCGTCCGTGCAGGTTCGTGTTCGTCCGTGTTCCTTCTTCTTCACGGCACCGGCGGCAGCACCGGCAGCCGTATCTCTCCGGTCGACCGCGGGCCCTCCCCAGCCGGGCGCGGGAGGTGGTGCGGGGTGGGTCCGACGACGCGGTCGCGCCCCTGCTCCTTGGCCTGGTAGAGGCGCTGGTCGGCGCAGCGGAGGATCTCGGCGGGGTTGTCGCCGTCGTCCGGCCAGATGGCGACGCCGATGCTCACCGTCACGCTCGCCGGCTGCGGGCGGTTGGGCAGGTGGATCGGCTTGATCGCGATCACCCGCCGGAAGCGCTCCAGCAGGTCGGTGGCGCGGCCGCTCATCACCCCCGGGAGGATCAGCGCGAACTCCTCGCCGCCGTAGCGCGCCACCACGTCGGTCGAGCGGCAGGTGTCGCGCAGGATCTTGGCCACCACCCGCAGCGCCTGGTCGCCGCCGGCGTGGCCGTAGGTGTCGTTGAACTTCTTGAAGTGATCGATGTCGAGCATGGCGACGGCGAAGCGGCCGTCCTCGCGGCGGGCGAAGGCCACCTCGCGCTCGAGCTGCTCGTTGAACACGGCGCGGTTGAGCAGGCCGGTGAAGCGGTCGCGGGTGGAGAGTAGCCGCAGCTCGCGGGCGCGGACCACGATCGTCGCCGCCACCAGGGTGGCGCCGGCGAGCTGGGCGAGCGGGGCGAAGGTGAGGGCGTGCAGGTGCCAGCGCCAGTCGGCGTAGGCGATCAGGACGGCGTACTCGACGAGCGCCAGCGCGCCGGTGACGATGCAGATCCGCGCGTCGTAGCGCAGGCTGGTGGCGGCGATGGCCAGGAAGTAGATCGGGTAGATGGCGAGGTTGTTGGTCGCCTCCAGCGGCCGGTCGAGGATCAGGAAGACGCCGAGCATGGCGCTCACCAGGCTGACGTCGAGGACGCCGCTGACGAAGCCGATCCAGCTCCGCCCCCAGCTCCGGTTGGTGGCGGAGTAGATGGCGAGCGCCAGCACCAGCCCGACCGTCGCGGTGGTCAGCAGCGCCAGCGGATCGAAGCTGCCGCGCTTCAGCCGCAGCTCGTGGATGGGGAAGTAGAGGAGGGCGAAGACGATCGCCAGGCGCACGCTGGCGACCAGCATCTCGCCGCCATAGCCGACCGACGAGACCTCCGCCTCGGGAGGGCTCCAGATGCGCCGCCACAGGGGCGGCTCCAGCGCGGGTGTCTGCTCAGAGCTCATGCGCGACGAGCCTCCTGCTCGCCAGGGCCGGCTCTCTTCTCGATCTCAACACTCCAGAGAAATCAGGGTTGGCATTTTACCACGGCGCGGCGGCCGGAAAGGTCACGGCGCGTCGTCCTCCAGCACCCAGACGCCGCCCGAGGTCGCCGCGTAGATCCGCTGCGGCTCCGCCGGATCGATCAGCAGCTTGTAGACCGTGGCGGCCTGGAGCCCGTCGGTCCGGTCGCTCCAGGTCGCGCCGCCGTCCTGGCTGCGGAAGACCGCGCCACCGGCGGCGGCCCAGACCACGCCGACCACCGGCGAGACGGCGAGCGCGGTGATCGTCCGCCCTTGCAGGGCCTCGCCGGCGCGACTCCAGGAAGCGCCGCCGTCGGTGCTTTTCCAGACACCCTCCCCGGAATTCGGGAAGTAGTCGTGGCCGGTGCCGGCGTAGACGACCCGCGGATCGAGGGGATCGACGGCGAGCGCGGTCACGCTGTGGGCGGCGAGACCGGCATCGGCCTCGGTCCAGGTGGCGCCGCCGTCCGTGCTGCGGAACAGGGAGCCTTGAGTGGACTGGCAGGAGAAGCTGTCCGATTTCGCGCCGCCCTCGTACAGGGTGGAGGGGGAGGAGGGGGCGAACTGGAGATCGGCGACCACGCATCCCAGGTTGGGAGCCGCCGCGATGCTCCAGGTGTCCCCGCCGTCCGTGCTCCTGAGGAGAGGGATCCCGGCGCTCCCGAACGGGCTGAAGCCGGTGCTCCCCCAGAGCCTGAACGGGTCCGCGGGATCGACGCGCAGGAACTGGAGGTCCGGTCCGCCGGGGTAGGCGTAGGCCTCGATCCAGGAGGCGCCGGCGTCGGTGGACCGCCAGAGCCAGGAGAGGGCGAGGGCGTAGACGGTGGCGGGGGACGACGGGGCGATCTCTACGTCCGCGAGGGGTGTCCCGCTCCCCGGCGCGCCGGGGAGCACCACGCGGGCCCATCTCCTGCCCTGGTTGCCGCTGCGGAACAGCCCCTGGTTCTCGAGGCCGGCGTAGAGGACGGCCTGGGAGTCGGGCGGCGCCGCCACCGCGTGCGCGTCGAGGCCGTCGAGCCCCTGATTGCGGCGGGTCCAGGAGGCGCCGGCGTCGGCGCTGGCGAAGACGCCGCCGAGGTCGG
>DASWQX010000664.1:0-3954 GCA_036403495.1 Thermoanaerobaculia bacterium | reverse complement strand
CTGTACGGAGCTTGGGAATCTCGATCCCGGCTTCCGGCTGCCCGGCAGCCGGGAGGGGCTTTTCATCGCGGGCTCTCTTTTTCTATTGACGGCTCTCGATAACTGCCCTCTATAATGGCTGGCTCGGCAACGAACGTCCAGCGACGTGGAGCGGGCCGGTCCTGGAGGAGGGATCGTGGCGATGCAGTTCCGCGAGATCACCGATCGGTATCAGCTCGACAAGATCCTGAGGTCGCACCGCTTCGGGACCGTCCTGCGCGCCCGCGACTCGACGTCGGGGCGGACGGTCGTGGTGAAGCTGATCACGGTGACCTCGCCGGCACGCCTCGAGGCGGGAGCGCCGGAGTTCGAGAAGCTGGCCTCGGCGCTCGCCGCGCTCCGGCTGCCGAGTCTGCCGACCGTCCTGGATTCCGGCATCACCCCCGACGGCAGCGCCTTCCTGGTGATGGAGCTGCTGGCGGGCAGGGGGCTCGACACCCTCCACGGCGATCCTCCCGACCTGGTGCTGACGCGGATCGGCCAGGCTCTCGACGGCCTGGTGGCTCTCGCGGCGCAGGGGATCGCGCACCTCAACCTGTCGCCGGACAACCTCTTCGTGGCCGATCCGGCCGACCCCCGGGGAGACGAGCAGGTGACGCTCCTGGGGCTCGGCACCGCCGCCTTCCGCCCGCGCGGCGCCGAGGCGGTCGGCACCGTCTCCAGCGAGAACGCGCGCTTCCAGGCGCCGGAGGTGACGACCGGCACGGCCGCCGCGGCTTCCTCGGGGAACGCGGAGAGCCGCGCGGATGTCTACTCGCTGGCCCTCATCACCTGCCATGCCCTCGGCGCGACCCTCGGCTTCGGCAATTCGCCGGTGGTGCAGCTCCCGCTCTCGGTGAGCTTCGAGCTGGCGAACGACGAGGCGCTGCGGCAGGCGCTGGAGCGGGCGCTGCGGCAGCGGCCGGCCGAGCGCCCCTCGCTCCGCGATCTGCGCGAGGCCCTGCGGCTGGCGATCGGCGGGGATCTCCCAGCAGCGGCGGCGGCGGAGCCGGTGTTCCAGCCCTCCTGGGCGCCGCCGATCGAGGTGCCCGAGATGCCCGAATGGGCGACGACGGCACCGCCGGGCTCCAGCCCCGCGGCGCCGCCTCCCCTCCTGAGCGCCGGCGCCGCGCCGCTCGCGGCCCCCTTCGCCATGGCGCCGCTCGCCGCCGCCGCGCCGATGCCGGCGATGCCGCCGATGCCGTCGATCGCTCCCGCCGCGGCGCCGCTGGCGTGGACGATCCCGGAGCTGGCCATCCCGGAGCTGCCGATCCCCGACTTGGCGATCCCCGAGTTGCCGCCACCACCGCGGATGGTTCCGGATCCGCCCGCGCCGCCGCCGGCCCCGCCGACGGCAGAGGAGCCGCGGGACGTCCTCTCGTCCGTGGACGACGACCTGCTCAACTCCATGATCACCTCGCAGCCGCTCCGCCCCGCGCCGCCGGCCGCGCGGCCGCAGATCGGCGCCAAGGTGGTGCCCTTCAAGAAGGCCCCGGTTGCCGCGGCCGCGGCGGCGGCGCCCGCGGGGACGCCGGCGAGGGGGGACTCCTGGCTGCGCCGGCCGGCCGTGCTGGCGGCGTTCGCCGGCGTGCTGGTGCTCGCCCTGCTGGCCGGGTACTGGCTCTACCGGCGCCATCAGCAGGCCCTCGCGGACGTGGACTCGGCGCCCGCCGCATCCGGCTTGCGCCGGGCGTTCACGCTCCCCCCGACCGACCGGCTGGAGGAGGCGAAAACCGATCTCGGCGAGGGGAGCGACCTCAAGGCCCGGCGGGTGCTGCGATCGATCGCCTGGGGCGAGCAGGGGCTGCTGCCGCCGGCCGGCTGCCGGTCGTTGAACGCGATGCAGGAGAACCTGGCGCTCGCCGCCTTCGAACGGCTGCCGGCGGACCTCGAGAGCGGCCTGAAGTCGGGGAACCTGGAGATCCTCGAGAGCGCGGTCGAGGCCGGCGCCGGTCAGCAGGCGGCGCTCGCCCCGGACGTCCGCGCCGCCTATGACCGCGCGAAGGGCGCCGTCGACGCCTACGCCCAGGTGCGGACCGCCGACGCGCAGGGCAATTCCGTGCAAGCGCTGGAGCGCTTCGCGGCGATGGCAGCGCTCCTCCCCAAGCCGACCGATCCGGACGATCTGCGCGGCAAGGCGGCCGCGGTGATCGAGGGGAAGGCGGAGAAGCTGGTCGAGGCGGGCCAGTACGCCGACGCCGTCGCCGCCCTGGCGCCGGTGCAGCGGACCTGGCCCGATCGCCCCGGCCTCAAGGACCGCGTCGCCCTCTACGAGAAGTACCGGCAGAACGAGGCGAAGCAGGAGCGCATCCTCGCCGACCTGCCGCTTCTGGAGCGTCACAAGAAGCCCTGGGACGGTCTGCAGATGCTGAACGGCGTCGAGCCCACGCCGCATCTGGCGGCGCAGTTCCGGGAGGCGCGCGGACGGCTCGAAGACCTGCTCGCCCGTCTCGACAAGAACCCGCCGCAACTGGTGCTGCGCGACGGCTTCGTGCTCAATTACGCCCGCGGCACCGTGGTGAACCTCAGCTTCCGCGCCACCGACGACTACGAGGTGCGGGACGTCAAGCTGATGGCGCGCCCCGAGGGGGGCAAGTACCACGACGTGCCGCTCGAAAAGAGCCGCACCGGAACCTACACGGTGGCGATACCGCCGAGCTTCCACCAGAACGGCACGGTGGACTTCTACGTGGTGGCGAGCGACCTCTCCGGCCACGAGACCTCCCTCGGCAGCCGGGAGCAGCCGCTGCAGCTCAAGCGCCAGCAGGGTTTCGACCGCATCCTGCACTAGCCGGACGGCACAAAGCTGGCCCGATCCTTGCTTTTTCTCAAGGCTCAGTAGCCGCGCTGGAGCGCGGCATCATCCAAGAAGGAGGAACATCATGCCGAAAGCCTGGAGCAGCAAGGACGAGAAGCAGTACAAGCACGTTCAGGCGAGCGAGAAGAAGGAAGGCAAGTCCACCGACCGCGCCAAGGAGATCGCCGCCCGCACGGTGAACAAGCACCGCAAGGAAGAGGGAAGGACGAAAAGCTGAGGCGCCCTACACGGGCATCAGCGGCATCCGCCCCGCCCCTACGGCCGCGTCAGCCTGCTTCACGGGCGCGGCCTTCGCCGCCTCCTCCTCGATCACCTCTCCCGGATTGCGGAACAGGTTGGATTCGAGGTTGTATTGGCGCGTATAGAGAGCATGGTAGCGGCCGCCGAGAGCCAGCAGCTCCTCGTGCCGGCCGCGCTCGATGACCAGCCCCCCTTCGAGCACCAGGATGGTGTCCGCCCGCCGGATGGTCGACAGGCGGTGGGCGATCACGAACGTCGTCCGCCCCTTCATCAGCTCGGTCAGCCCCTCCTGGATCAGCGCCTCGCTCTCGCTGTCGAGCGAGGAGGTCGCCTCGTCAAGGATCAGGATGCGGGGATCGGCCAGGATCGCCCTCGCGATCGCCACCCGCTGGCGCTCGCCGCCGGAGAGCTTGACGCCGCGCTCGCCGACGATGGTGTCGTACCCCTCGGGGAGACGGGAGACGAAGTCGTCGCAGCGGGCGATCTCCGCCGCGCGGATCACGTCCGCCTCCGAGGCGTGCGGAGCGGCGTAGGCGATGTTCTCCAGCACCGTGCCGTCGAACAAGAAGTTGTCCTGGAAGACCACGCCGAGGTGCGAGCGGTAGTCGCCGAGCCGGAGGTCGGAGAGCTTCCGGCCGTCGACCAGGATCTCCCCCGAGGTCGGCTGGTGAAAGGCGGCCACCAGGCCGATCAGCGTGCTCTTTCCCGAGCCGGAGGGGCCCACCAGCGCCGTCGAGGTCCCGGGCTCGGCGGTGAACGAGATCCCCTTCAAGACCGGCTGCCCGGGGTTGTACTCGAAGCGGACGTCGCGGAACTCGATCCTGCCGTCGACCTCCCGCAGCGGCTGGCGGTCGGCCTCGCCGGCATCCTCGGGGACC
>DASWQX010000663.1:0-3370 GCA_036403495.1 Thermoanaerobaculia bacterium | reverse complement strand
TGTCTGCGAGGATCACGCCGAGCAGATGCTCTAACTGCGGAGCCCGGTGGTCCAGGTCGATCTTGAGGCCCTCGACCGGGAGCTGGGTCTTGGATGAGGCGGCGGTCCTCGACGCTTCACCGATCATCCTGCTCGCGCGCGCCGCGGTCCGGACTGCGAGAACGGGACGCCAGCCGCTGGGGCGCGAAGGCTGGAAGGAGATGTTCGCCGGGCGGGTGTCACATATTGATGCCCGTGGAAACGGCTGGAACCTAGTTTGGAAACGGCTGGAACCTATTTTTGCTGGAACCTAGTTTGGCCTCATCCCTTATGCTCCTCGTGCTCCAAGTGCCAGACTGTTTCAAAGTAGACGGCATAGCATCTCGGACAGTACGAAAGATGCTCGCGAACCCGTTCGTGGGAACCGGCTCCCAGCCTGCCGTCGATGTAGGCCGCCAAGTCCTCATTGCCTGGGCACCTAAGTCCGCAGAGGACCGCTGGCACCGAAGCGGGCGGCTTCCTGTCAATCTTTCTCTTCACGATCCGAATCCTTGCCCTTGTCAGAAGGACAATCACTGCTCCTGGTAGCCTCTTCAATCGCTAGTTCCAAAAAAGTCTGCTACCTATTGGGCCCGAGCATCGACGGGCTCCTGCCAAGTAGTACTGTTAGGGTCAGGCTCGAATACTGCGGCAAGGTAGACGATTGTACCGGTTGCATTTGCGATGTCATAAAGCGCGTGCGTTGGAATTTGAAGATCTGAAAGCGGAATAACGAATTGCCCACGAGCGACTATCCGATCCAGAACCTGGGCGCCTAAAGTTTCCGCTGCATTTGGGTCCAGCTCGTTGGCTTTAATTAGAGTCCAGACAGGGTCCGGTTTGGTGGCGCCGCCTCCCTCTCTCAATAGTTTCTTTGCCAACTCATAGGCTGTCACCCTCCTTAGCATTGGACGGGAGCTTCCCAAAAGTAGCTCGGACTGCACTGGCGCCTCACCTGCGACTACGAGATAGAACGGCATTGCGACCTCCTGTCGCGAAGAACATGGTCCCTGGGCTAGACTGCATAGAGCTGGATGTCCGCCGGGTCATCGCGGCTCACCCCGATGCGCACGACCTGGAAGCGTAGACGTACCGGCACCGCCGGCGGCTGACCCGGGTCCGTCCAGATGGCAAACCACCGGCCCAAAATGCATAGGACCTGCAGCGCGGCCTCGTCCGGAGTGAGCGTGGAATCCGTCGGGCTGAACTGGATCTGAACGACGCGATCGTACAGCCACCGGCGCAACGCCTCGCTGTACCGATCGAGGTCCAACCGGCTGGGCTCGGGCGCGTCAGACATGGGGCTCCTCCTTTCGTTGGCTCAGCTCCTCGTGTTCCTGCACCGGAACGGCGCGGGTCCCTCCCAGCTCCTGCGGCGGAGGGAGGGCGGCGAGGACCTCACAAAGGTGATCGTTCGGCCGGGCGACGGCCGCCGGCTCGGATGGGAACGCGGCGGCAAAGAAGGTCGCCGGCGAGACCTCGACCGCATCCAGGATCTCGAGAATTTCGCGCAGCTTGATCTCGCGGGTCGGGGAGAGCCGGCGGACGACGTAGCGACTCTGCTTGCCGAAACCCAGCCGGCGCTCGATCTCCCGGGGGGCCACGCCGAGGAGGCGAAGAAGCCTGTCGAGCGTCGTCCGCAAGCGGAGGACGTCAGACGTCACCTGAGCGGTACTGGGCGGGAGCTTGGGCATCGGAACCCCTTTCAAGTGTTCTCGCGCACGAGCGGGGCCTCGGCCAGACGGAAGATGGGAGCGGTGAGCGCAACGCAGGTGGAGCAACCCGTCAGCAGGTGCCGCACGATGCGGCGGCATTCGCTCCGGCCCAGCTCGCCCCGCAGGAACCGCTCGAGCTGCTCCGGGCTCGGATGAACGTGCTGCGCCGGCTTCCCCTGGGGCTCGCGATCGCCGGTTGTCGATGGAGGTAATTTTGGCCCACATTCAGGTACGTTCACACCTATATTATGGGCACAAAGAACATGGTGCGTCAATACCGAAACCTTGGTACTATGAAACCGGAATGTACGAGACCCGAGGAGCGCAAGGGCTGGCGGCTCAGGAGCGGACTGGGCTACACTCCCTCTCCGTGCCTGCTTTCGAAGGTCTCGGTCAAGCTCTCGAAACTCTGCGTCGGCGGAGAGGCTGGAGCGCCGCCGAAGCCGCTCGGCGGACGGGCATCGATCAGAGCAATCTCAGCAAGTACGAGCGCAATGCCAAGGGCATCACGACCGCGACCCTGGATCGCATCCTCGACGCCTATGAGGCGACGCTGGCGGAGCTGGCCGCGACTCTGAAGGAGGTCCAGGGCGGACCGTCCATTCGCTGGATCGTGCCGGGAAAGGTCAGCGAGGCGGATCTCACGCTGATGGCGAGGAAGGTGCTCGGCAAGGACTGGGTCCCCGACGAGCCGGAGGAGGAGGAGGAGACCTCGCCGCCGGGCGAGGAGCTGCCGAACGGCGATGAGGACGACGTCTAGCCGGCGGTGAGTGAGTCGAGTGGTTGCAAGGGCCCGGCCCCTCCTCCACGCCATGGGGGAGGGCACGGGAAGGGCGTGGCAAGGACATGGTACGCTACGCCCATGATAACGACCATCGACAAGGCAGGGCGTGTGGTCATCCCCGCCGAGGTGCGCAAACGGCTCGGCCTCGCCGCCGGTACGGAGCTCGAGATGGTGATCGAGGGCTTCGCCATCCGCCTCGTCCGGTCCGTGGCTGGCCCCGAGCTCGTCCGGCGCGGCAAGCGCCTGATCGCCCGTCCCCGAGCCGCGGAGGGAGACCGCGCAGAGGTCGATGTGGCGCGCTTGATTGACGAGGAGCGGGACCGGTGGCCGGGCTGAGGGACGTCTTCTTTGACACCAGCGTCCTCATCGCCGGGATCATCGATTTCGGCCGCGGCCCGCATCACGCCCTGCTGCTGATGGATGCCGTCGCGGACGGCCGGATCGAGAGCCCGCTGACCGCCTGGCACTGCTGCCTCGAGTTCTACTCGGTGACAACGCGTCTGCCGGAAGAATACCGCCTCGACCCGGAGGTCGCCCTGCAACTCCTGCGGGAGGAGGTCCTCGCTCGCTTCTCGGTCCACGATCTCCCATCGGAGCTGCGGGAGGAGTTCCTGGTATCCACTGTAGGCGAAGGCACGATGGGCGGCAGAATCTACGATGCGCACATCGCCGAGATCGCTCGGCAGGCCGGCGCGCGGCTCGTGGCGACCGAGAACCGCCGCCATTTCACCCCGCTGCTGCGCCACGGCATCCGCGTGCTGGTCAGCGCCGAGCTGGCCAACGAGCTCGGGCTCTGAGCGAGAGATCCCGCCAAGCCGAAGAAAGGTGCCCGAAGAATCCTTGCCGGGCTTTT
>DASWQX010000662.1:0-5489 GCA_036403495.1 Thermoanaerobaculia bacterium | reverse complement strand
CCGCAGCTCCCGCCGGCCCTTGATCAGATAGTGCTCGATGGCCTGGGCCGCACTTGCCGAGACGCCGGCCGCCGGCACCATTGGCACGATCAGGGCGAAGGGCTTCACCCGGGCGAGGCGCGTCAGCAGCGATCTCGCTTCGAGGGCCAGGAGGTTGGCGACGGACGGCGGCAGAGCCATGGCCTCAGACCCCCAGCACCATGAGCACACGGCCACGGCGGACCCAGCGGCCTGACATGGGGTGATGGTGATTGCCGGCGCCGGGATACGGGTAGCCGGCGGGAGCCGGCGCGGCGACGCTTCCGGGCTGACCGGGAAGCGGGCTCTGCATCGGGTGCACGTCGGTCGCGATCTCGCCGAAGACCTGGGGGTCGAGATCGGCATCCCCCCCGTCATCAGGGGCGACGGCGTCGGCGGGGTCGACATTGGCGTCGGCGTCGGCGTCGTAGGCTGGGAGGGTGCGATCCAGGTCGTGCATGTGCCACCGGCGGTGCCGCCCCCGCCAAGAGTTGGGGACATACGGCGCCCCTACCGGCACCGGCCGAGCGAAACCGTTGCGGAGCAGCAACCCCGGTGCATAGCGGCGCGCGGCGCCCCGCAGCGCAGTGCGGACGGCCAGGCGGTGCGGCATGGACCGCTGATACCGGGCGGCCCTCCGCGTCGCGTCGCCGGCAAACCGCACGAAGCCCCGGCCCATCTCGAACTCCTTGTCCTCGGGGCTCATCCCCTCGAGTTCGAGACCCAGCGCCTGGCCCCCCGCGGAGGCGAGCTTGCCGCCCAACTGAGCCCCCATGGGGCCACCGAAGTAGCCACCGACCGCGCTGCCGACGATCGGCAGGGCCGTCTTCGCGGCCTGCTTGAGCGCCCCGCCCAGGGCCTTGCCGACCGGGGAGTTGATGAGCTTGCCGGCCGCCTTGCCGACTTTCTTGAAGAGGTCGCCGAGGAACTGCTCCAGCTCCTGTTCGTTGGAGACCGAGAGCAGCTCGGCGGCCAGCTCCATCTCTTGTTCCTGGGAGAAGGGGCTGCCGCCCGTCTCGCCCTGAGCGCCCCATTCCGTTTCGGCCTCATAGCCCTCCCCCTCACCCTCGTACTCCCCTTCGCCCTCGTAGCTGCTCTCGTAATCGCTCTCGAAGATCTCTTCACCCATGCCGTTCATCGCGGTCTCCTTTCGGTTGGATCGGTCGTCATCCTGACGAGCTCGGGAGACCTCAAAGGGCAAGGGTTGTGCCTACGAAAAGCCCGGAAAACAGGGCTTTTCGCGAAGCGCGCTTCGCTTCGAAGGGATTTGGGGAAAGAAAGGGCGAAGAGGACTTCGGGGGCGCGGGAAACTGCTGGAGGACCTTAAGCTCTTACCAGACCGCGCACCGCTTCGGCGCTGTCGCAGGCGAGCGCCCGGCGGGCCAGGTTCCTGGCGTCCGCCATGGATACGTTGCGGACGCGCGCCTTGATCGCGGCGATGCTGGGGATGCTGACGGAGAGCTCGACGATGCCGAGACCGATCAGGATCACCGCGCCCAGCGGCTCCCCCGCCACGCCGCCGCAGACGCCGACCCAGGTCTTCTTGCCTGCGGTGGCCCGCACCGTCTGATCGATCATCCGCAGCACCGCCGGATGGAGCCCGTCGGCCTGCCGCGCCAGTTGCGGATGGCCGCGGTCCATCGCCAGCACGTATTGCGTCAGGTCGTTGGTGCCGATCGAAAAGAAATCGACCAGATCCGCCAGCTCGGCCGCCATCACCACCGCCGACGGCACTTCGATCATGATCCCGAGCTCGAGCTTCCCGGCGCCCACCTCCTGGCGCACCTGCTCGGTGATCGCCAGCGCCTCGCGCAGTTCGGTGATACCGGAGATCATCGGATACATGATCTTGATCGATCCGTGGGCCGAGGCGCGGAAGATCGCCCGCAACTGGGTCTTGAACAGCTCCGGGTACGCGAGACAGAGGCGGATGCCGCGCACGCCGAGAAAAGGGTTCTCTTCGGCGGGCATATCGAGATAGGGCACGGCCTTGTCGCCGCCGATGTCGAGGGTGCGAACGATCAGCGGCAGGCCGGCCAGCGCCTCGGCCGCCTCGCGGTAGGCGAGGTACTGCTCCTCCTCGGAAGGCGCCTTGTCGCGCTCCAGGAACAGGAACTCGCTGCGCATCAGGCCAACTCCCTCGCCGCCCGCCTCCACGGCCCGCGCGGCCTCCTTCGCGAGGCCGGTGTTGGCCACCACCTCGATGCGGACGCCGTCGGTGGTGAGCGCCGGCTCGTAGCGCGTGCGGGACTCGGCGTCGCGCAGGTCGGCGAGAGCGCTCTGCGCGGCGCGCGCCGCCAGGAGATCCTCCTCGCTCGGATCGACGTAGAGCACGCCGTTGTCGCCGTCGAGGACGGCCGGCGCGCCTTCCATCTGATGCATCACCGCCGGGCCGACGCCGACCACGGCCGGAATCCCCAAAGACCGCGCGATGATCGCAGCGTGCGAGGTGGGCCCGCCCCCCGCCGTGCAGAAGCCCAGGACGCGCGCTGGATCGAGCGCCGCCGCGTCCGAAGGGGTGAGGTCCTCGGCGAGCAGGATCACCGGTCCGACAAGCCTCTCCGCCGCCTCTTCGATCACTCCGGCCAGCCGCCGCAGCACGCGGGTGCCGACGTCGCGCAGGTCGGTGGCGCGGCCGGCGAGCAGCGGATCGTCGAGCTTCGCCAGCGAATCCGCCTCGCCCTCGATCGTCTCCCGCCAGGCCCAGCCGGCGCTCTCTCCCCGCGCGATCCGCCCTTCGGCGCGCGCCAACAGGTCGGGATCGGCCAGGAACTCGGCGTGGGCGAGAAAGATGGCGGCGCCGGCCGCGCCGGACTTCGCCTTCACTTCCAGATAGACCTCGTGGAGCTCGGCCCGCGCCGCCGATACCGCCTCGCTCAGCCGCCGGCGCTCGCGCTCGGGGTCCTTGGCGCAGCGCTCGACCACGATCCTGCGCTGGCGCAGCAGGCGGAGCGGCCCGATCGCGAGCCCCGGCGACGCCGCCAGCCCATGCACCGTGGCGCCCACCGCGCGCGGCGACCAGCCGTGGGAAGGTCCGCCGAGGACGATCTCCTCGACCTCGGGCTCCCCGATCAGCCGCTTCAGCGCCGCCAGGGCCGCCTCGGCCTGGAAGCCCCGAGCCGAGATCCGCACCGTGGCGCCGGCCTTAGCGCCCAGCCGCAGCAGCGCCGCCAGGCTCTTGCCGTTGGCCCGCCGGGTGCCGTGGCGCACGATCACCTCGGCGTCGAATCCCTTGGCGGTCTCCACGAACGCGGTCGCCGGCCGGGCGTGCAGGCCGTGCGAGCTGCCCACCTTCGCCTCGACGGAGAGGCCGCCCTCCATCCCCTCGACGTCCTCGGAGGAGGCGGGGGCATCGGCGCGCGGCGCGCTCAGCGCGGCGATCATCTCCCCCGGATCGGCGGTGATCGAGAGGCGCTCGACCATCTCGTCGTCATAGAGCAGGCCGGTGAGGTTGCTGAGGATGTCCAGATGCTCGTCCGACCGCGCCGCGATGCCCACGATCAGGCGCGCCGTGTCCCCCGTCTGCCACGCGACCCCCGCGGGCACCTGGAGCACCGCGATCCCCGTGCGCTGGATCAGCTCGCGGTCCTTCGGCATGCCGTGAGGAATGGCCACTCCCTTGCCGAGATACGTGTTGGCCACCTGCTCCCGCGCCAGCATGCTCTCGGCGTACCCCGGATCGATGCAATGCGAGCGCACCAGCAGCGCCGCCACCTGCCGGATGGCGTCCTCCTTCGACCCGGCGACGGCGCCGACCCGGACGTTCGCGGATTCGAGTTGCAGCATGCCTGCCTTTCTACGAGGGCCTCGCCCGCGCCGAGGGGGGCGGAGGAGGCTTGGGGAGTCTATCGCGAAGCCTCTCTGCATCATTTATGGTACACTTTGGGTTCTGACTGAGGCACGAAAGTCATGAAGAAAGAGCACTTCGGCAGCGAATTTGATGACTTCCTCCGGGAGGAGAATCTCCTTGAGATCTCGGAAGCCACCGCCGCCAAGCGGGTAATCGCCTTCCAGATCGCCCAGGAAATGGAGCGTCGCAGCCTTTCCAAGTCGGAGATGGCCAGCCGCATGAAGACAAGCCGGCCGGCGCTGGATCGCTTGTTGGACCCGGCAAATCCATCCGTGACGCTGTCGACGCTGGAACGGGCTGCTTCCGCGGTCGGCAAGAAGCTCAAGATCGAATTGGCATAGAGATCTGGAGGCCATAAGGCAGAGCGGGAGATTGCTGAGAAAATCCAACCTTCTCCTCCGACTGCGCCCCCAGATCGCAGGAGTCACTCACCGGCCAAACGCAACACCTCGTCCACTATTGGTCCGCCATAATGCACACCAGCGGCCTGGATCGTCGCGACTAGAGGGCGAATCTCCGAGATAAAACCGGCTTCTTTGGCTCTGAGCAAAACTCCAAGAGTCCCAACCACCTCGATCCCATTCAAGTGCGCCACCTTCCGAGCACGATGGTCATCCATGAGCAAGAAATCCGCGTGCAACCGCTTATAGAGAGCCATCGCTTCAAGCTCACCCTGACCTAGACCGGCAACCGCAATGACGAATTCCTGGAGGTCGACTTCAACAATTCTCTCTCGGAGATAATTTTCAAGTCGCTCTGCTTCAGGCTTGCCCGAGACTGCACATTCCCGGAAAACGGCGGCGGGCACACGAACGGTCTGGAAAAGGTTGTCGAGAAGCGGCAGAGCGTCACAAACTGCGAGAGCAATCAACGCAGAAGTATCTGCGATGACCAGCATCAGGCCAGGTTCCGCAAGGCCGCAAACTCCGCGCGAAGGTCCTCCGGGGGATAATCCACCAGCGGAATACCGTGCTTTTGACACTCAGCGGCAAACGTGAACCGGTCGACCTCAGCGAGTTCCGCAGCGGCTCCCGCGGAAAGCTCTTCGGACTGGAACATGAGCAGCGCCGCATAGAGCTTGATGCGCCTGCCAAGCTCGGCAGGACCTTGTTGAACCAAATACTGATCCGGCACCTGAAGCGTTATTTCCATATAAACCCCCAGACTCCGATCGCGCAAAAGGCAAGGGAGGGCCGCTTCCCCGCTCCAGGAGTATACCGCTCCAACCGATTTGTCGCCCCTTCAAGCCAGCGGCAACCCCGCCCCTGCCCGCGTCGCCGAATCGTGCAGATCGAGGATGGGCTGGATCTCCTCGTCCACCTTGCCCCAGCCGACGGATTCCACGAACTTGCAGGTTGCCTTGGACTGGCAGGCCTGGTCGTATTGGGCCAGCCATTGGGCGAAGCTCGCTTGGTCCCATTGGTCATCCCGGGGATGCTGCCCGGGAGGGAGGCGCTGGCCGCAGCGCCAGGGCTTGGGCGTCAGGCGGGCGCGGAAGCTCTCCTGGATGCGGCAGAGGTGCAGGAAGGCGGGATCGACTCCGACGGCGGTCATCAGCGCCTGCGCTTCCGGCGAGCGCGGGTCGTACGCGCGGTCGGTGGCGAGGACGCGGAAGCCGGCG
>DASWQX010000661.1:0-2336 GCA_036403495.1 Thermoanaerobaculia bacterium | reverse complement strand
CCCCTTGCGGGGCAAATACAGAAATTCGGCCATCCACAGCGGCGGTGGCGGGCGATGCGGCCTGCCCTTCGAAGAGACGTCCCGCCGTCCCCGTGGCCTGCGCAGGGTGTCGTGGACGGGCTGGGAACGTCTCTACATCCTTGGCCCGAGGAGGTACAAACGGCTTGAATCCCCTCCCCCACCTCCGCGTCGTCGTCACCCGGGCCGAGCATCAATCCGAGGGGCTGGCGGCGGCGTTCGCGCGGGCCGGGGCCAGGGTGGAGCTCCTCCCCCTGCTGGAGATGATCCCCCCCGCCGATCTCCTTCCCCTCCAGCGGGCGGCGTCCGAGGTGGGGCTCTACGACTGGGTCGTCTTCACCTCCGCCAACGCGGTCGAGGCGTTCGTGCCGCTCGCCGGACCATTTCCACCGTCGGTCCAGGTCGCCGCGGTGGGAGCGGCGACGGCGGCGGCGCTCCGGGATCGCGGGGTGGAGCCCCATCTGACGCCAGTCAAGGAAGAGGCGGCGGGGCTGGTGGAGAGCCTCGCGGCGCGGATCGGCGGCCGGCGGGTGCTGCTCCCCCAGGCCGCCGACGCGCGGCCGGCGCTGCGCGAGGGGCTGGCGGCGGCGGGGGCCGAGGCGGTGGCGGTGGTCGCCTACGACAAGCGTCTTCCCCTCGACGCTCCGGCGCGGGCGGCGGCGCTCTTCGGCGCGGCGCCGATCGGCTGGGTGACGTTCACCAGCCCGCGGATCGTGCGCCATTTCGTAGAGCTGTTCGGCGCGGACTGGGAGCGGCGGCGCGGCGAGCTGCGGGCGGCATCGATCGGCCCGGTGACCAGCGCCGAGCTGCGGCGGCGGGGCGTCGAGCCGGCCGCCGAGGCGGAGCGGCCGCTCGACGAGGCCCGGGTCGCGTCGGTGAGCTCGGCCGCCCCACGCGATGGAGACGACCTCTAGCCTACCCCCCCCTCCTTGCCTCCGAAGATCTTCTTCAGCCAACCCTTCCGCTTGACCTTGTTCGGATGGTCGGCGCTGGCGAGCTGGCCGACGTGGCCGGAGGCGTCGGTAGCGGTGGCGTAGTACTCGATGGTCTCGTCGTGGTGGACGTCCTGCGGCACGTCCATGACGTAGTCGGAACCCGATAGGTGGCGGACGGTGACCTTCGCGTACTGCCCCTTCTCCGGGCGCGCCCACCCTTCCACGCTCTTGACGCCGAAGTCGTCGGTGACCTTGAGGGGGATGCTGGCGGTCTTTCCCTTCTCGTACTCGGGGGTGACGCCCCGCGCCGTGATCGAGGGGGGCTGGCGGTCGAGCTGGGCGACCTCCCCATCCACCCGCTGGCGGGCCTCCTGGAAGCGCTCGGCATAGCGCCGGGTGGGCTTCACGCCGGCCAGCAGCTTCTGCGCCTCCAGCGGCCGGTTGGAACGCTCGGCGGCGGAGACGGCGGCGAGCAGCGACTCCTGGTCCTGATCCGCCTTGCGCTCGGCGCCGACGCGATCGATGCTCGCCGCAAGGCCTGCGCGGTCCGGCCACGCCTGCTTCAGGCCGTTCAGCCGGTTGAGCGCCGCGTCGTACTGTCCGGACTCGATCTCGGAGTCGGCGGCGATCTCGATCGAGCCGGCGGCGCGCTCCCTCTGCTCCCTGGCGCGGCCGGCCCGCGGCAGCTCGGCGAGCAGCGCGTCCGCCTGGTGGATCATCTCCAGGGCATTGCCCGTCCGCACGGCGCGCGTGAGCTTGGAGTCGAGGTCGACGAGCTTGCGCGCCCGCGCCAGGTTGGCCTGGACGTCGGGAGGCAGGGCCTCCTGGTCCGCTGCGGGGACGGAATCGGCCAGGGAGCGCAACTGGCGCAGATCCCCCTTCTCCAGGGCCCTGGCGAGGCTGCTCGCCAGCTCTTCCCGCTTCAGCGGCGTCAGGGCGTCGGTCAGGCGCTGATAGAGATCCTTCTCGTCCGGACGGAACGCCGCCTGGTCGGCCGGGGTCAGGGCGGCGAGCGCCGTCTTCACCCCTTTGAGATCGCCGGCCGCCAGCGAGGTCTGGGCGAGCGCGAGCTGCGGATGGACCGGCAGGGGTCGCGCGGGAGCCGGCGGCGGCTGCACCACCGGGGGCGGCGCCACGGGCCTGGCCACGACCTTCGGCTGCGGTGGAGGCTCCGGCGCGGGGCGCAGGAACCAGGCCAGGGCCAGGCCGATCGCCACCAGGAGGAGAGCGGCGACCGCCCCGATCGTCAGCAGGAGCCGGCGCCGGCGGCGCACCGCGGCGGGGACGACCCGCACCTCCGGCGGACGGGCGATGGTGTCCACTCCGACCTCCGCCGGCGGTGGCGCGGCGGGCGGGACATAGGGGGGCGGCGGGGTGGGCGGC
>DASWQX010000660.1:0-3902 GCA_036403495.1 Thermoanaerobaculia bacterium | reverse complement strand
ACGGAGAAAGAACCTGGACGAGGGCGAAGAAAGGAGGCCAGAAATCAGACTGGTCGGCCGCTCTCCGATTTAATATTGCAAGGTAGCCCTCAAACAGTAGTTTGTCAACCGCCTTTGCAAAAAGTTTACACTGTTGCCATCGGAAAATAGTTTCATCGTCATGTGTGAATGGTCCCGCGGCGGTCCGCAGGCCTATAGACTCCCTCCATGCCGCTCGCCCTCGCCGCCGCGCCCGACGTGTCCCGGATCTTCATCGAGCTGGGGGCGGCGACGGTCGGGCTGGCGATTCTGGCGCGGCTGGCCAGCCGGTGGGGGTTCTCGGCGATCCCGCTCTACCTGCTGGCGGGGCTGGCCTTCGGCAACGGCGGCCTGATGCCGCTCAACGTCAGCCAGGACTTCGTCCACCTCGGCGCCGAGATCGGCGTCGTGCTGCTGCTGTTCATGCTCGGCCTCGAGTACACCGGCGAGGAGCTGGGGGCGAGTCTGCGCACCGGATTTCCCTCCGGGGTGGTCGACTTCGCGCTCAATTTTTCGCCGGGGTTCGGCACCGGCCTGCTGCTGGGGTGGGGCACGCTCGCCGCCGTCCTGCTCGGCGGAGTGACCTGGATCTCGTCGTCCGGCGTCATCGCCAGGGTGCTTTCCGAGCTCGGGCGGCTGAACAACCCGGAAACGCCGGCCATCCTCTCCGTCCTGGTCCTGGAGGACCTGGCGATGGCAATCTTCCTGCCGCTGGTCTCCGTGCTGCTCGTCGGCCGGAGCTGGCGGGAGGGGGCGGTCTCGGTGGCCATCGCCCTCGCCACGGTGGGCGCGGTGCTGTTCGTCGCCGTGCGCTTCGGCAAGGGGATCAGCCGCGCCGTCGCCCATCAGTCGGACGAGATCATCCTGCTCAGCACCTTCGGCCTCGTCCTCCTCGTGGCCGGGCTGGCGCAGCGGCTCCAGGTGTCCGCGGCGGTGGGGGCGTTCCTGGTCGGCATCGCGGTCTCCGGGCCGATGGTCGAGCAGACCCACCGGATGCTGGCGCCGCTGCGCGACCTCTTCGCCGCCACCTTCTTCTTCTTTTTCGGCCTGGAGATCGATCCCGCCACCCTGCCGCCCGTCCTCCTCCTGGCGGCGGGGCTCGCCGCGGTGACCGCCCTGACCAAGCTGGCGACCGGCTGGTGGGCCGCCCGCCGCGCCGGCGTCGACTCTCCCGGCCGCTGGCGCGCCGGGGCCGCCCTGGTGGCCCGCGGCGAGTTCTCGATCGTCATCGCCGGCCTCGGGGTCGGCGCCGGGCTGGAGCCGCGCCTGGGCTCGCTGTCCGCCGCCTACGTGCTGCTGCTCGCCGTGCTCGGGCCGATCCTGGCGCGCTTCGTGGGAGTGAGCCTGGACCGTCGCGCACGGCCTTTGCTATAACCAGGGACATGACGATCAAGAGATTGGACCACGTCAGCGTCGTCGTCGACGACCTTGCGGCCGCTATCGCCTTTTTCACCGCGCTCGGCATGACGGTCGAAGGCAAGGCGCCGGTCGAGGGGCCGTGGGTGGACCGCGTCAACGGGATCGAAGGTGTCCAGGTCGACATCGTTATGATGCGGACCCCGGATGGGCACGGGCGGCTTGAGCTGACGAAGTTTCGCAATCCAAAACTGGTCGCGATCGAACCGGCGATCGCACCGCCGAACGCGCTGGGCCTCCGGAGCGTCATGTTTACAGTCGACAGCGTCGACGACGCCGTCGCTCGCCTGCGCGCCACCGGCGCCGAGCTCGTCGGCGAGGTGGTCCAGTACGAGGACAAGTACCGACTCTGCTACATGCGAGGCCCCGCGGGCATCATCGTCTCGCTGGCCGAGGAACTGTGGGCGTAAGCCCCCAGACGGAGCTTCCGCCCTGACAATTCGGGGTCTCACCCAGCCCGGCGGAGCTGGTCCGCCCCTTGCAACTATCCGGGGCGTGCCCAGGATCCCGGTCTCGACCTATCGCGTCCAGCTCCGCGCTGAGTTCGGCTTCGACGACGCCGCGGCGATTGCCGGCTACCTCTCGGACCTCGGGATTTCCCATCTCTATAGCTCCCCTTACCTCCAGGCGGCTCCCGGCAGCACGCACGGGTACGACGTGGTCGATCCCACGAGGGTCAGCGAGGATCTGGGGGGAGAGGAGGGGCACGCGCGGCTCTGCCGGACGCTCGGCGAGCAGGGTCTGGGCCAAGTGCTCGACGTCGTCCCCAACCACATGGCGATCAGCGACCGCCGCAACGTCTGGTGGTGGGACGTCCTGGAGAACGGCGCGGCGAGCCGCTACGCCCCCTATTTCGACGTCGACTGGAGCTCGCCGCAGGCCCGGCTGCGCGACACCGTGCTCCTCCCGATCCTCGGCGACCACTATGGCCGCGTGCTGGAGGCCGGCGAGCTGGTGCTGGTGCGCCGCGGCGGCCGATTCGAGATCCACTACCACGAGCACCGGATGCCGGTCGCCCCGCGCTCGCTCGATTCCCTGATCGGCGTGGCGGCGCGGCGCAGCGGCTCGCCGGACCTCTCCTTCATCGCCGACTCGCTGGCGCTGCTGCCGCCGGCCACCGCCACCGACCGCGCCAGCATCGTGCGCCGCCACCGCGACAAGGAGGTGCTCTCCGGCCAGCTCGCCCGCCTCGCCGCCGAAGTCCCCGCGGTGACCCGGGCGCTCGACGAAACGATCGCCGAGGTCAACGCCGACCCCGACCGCCTCGACGAGCTGCTCCAGCGCCAGAACTACCGCCCCGCCTTCTGGCGCACCGCCGGCCAGGAGCTCGACTACCGCCGCTTCTTCGACGTCCACAGCCTGATCGGCCTGCGCATGGAGGACGAGCGGGTGTTCGCGGACACCCACGCCCTCGTCCTCCGCTGGCTGAAGGAGGGGGTGCTCGACGGCCTCCGCATCGACCATCCGGACGGCCTGCGCGATCCGGAGGAGTATTTCGAGCGCCTCCGCGGCGAGGCGCCCCAGGCGTGGGTCGTCGTCGAGAAGATCCTCGAGCCGGGCGAGCCCCTCCGCGACTCCTGGCCGGTCGAGGGGACGACCGGCTACGACTTCCTCCGCCGGGCCGGGGGGCTGCTCGTCGATCCGGCGGGGGAGGAGCCGCTGACCCGACTGTATACCGAGCTGACCGGCGAGAGCGCCGGGTGGCCGGCGCTGGTCCACGACAAGAAGCTGCTGGTCCTGAGCGATCTGCTCGCCAGCGACGTCAACCGCTTGGCCGAGGTCTTCCTGGAGGTCTGCGAGCGCCACCGCCGCCACCGCGACTACACCCGCTTCGAGCTCCGGCAGGCGCTACGCGAGGTGGCCGCCTGCTTCCCGGTCTACCGCACCTACGCGCGGGCGGAGCTGGGGGATGTCGGCGAGCTCGACCGCCAGTACATAGGCGAGGCGATCGCGGCAGCCAAGGAGCATCGCCCCGACGTCTCCGCCGACCTGTTCGATTTCTTCCGCGACGTGCTGGCGCTGGAGGTCCGCGGCGAGGCGGAGATCGAGCTGGTGATGCGCTTCCAGCAGCTCACCGGGCCGGCGATGGCGAAGGGGGTGGAGGACACCGCCTTCTACAACTTCCACCGCCTGGTGGCGCTCAACGAGGTCGGCGGGAGCCCGGGCGAATGGGGCCTCGGCGTCGAGACCTTCCACCGCCTCGCCGCCGAGGCGCAGCGCCTCCGGCCGGCGGCGATGCTCGCCACCTCGACGCACGACACCAAGCGGAGCGAGGACGTGCGGGCGCGCCTCAGCCTGCTCTCCGAGATCCCGGAGCGCTGGGGCGCGGCGGCGCGCGGCTGGTTCGAACGCAACGAACGGTACCGCGGGGGGAGCCGCGGCGACTGCCCGGACCGCAACGCCGAATACCTGCTCTACCAGACCCTGGTCGGCGCCTGGCCGATCTCCGCCGAGCGCGCCGCGGCCTA
>DASWQX010000659.1:0-4495 GCA_036403495.1 Thermoanaerobaculia bacterium | reverse complement strand
CACACCATCACAAACGGCCTGTCGCAAGCCGGTCCGGCGCACGAGAAGGGAATCCCGGTTTTCTGCGATGACCTCGACACGAAGGTTCTCGACCCGATCTTCATCGAGCTGCTCTGGTCCTACTGGCACGAGGAGGCGATGCTCGTGCAGGCCGTCAACGCGATCAGCCTGCGGTTTCAGAACAAGATCCCGAACGACCGCAATCCGCTCACGCAGCTCGAGCTGAGCCCGCTGCGCCCCCTCTCCAACATCCTCTGGGGGTATGTGCAGGACGAGCCCTTCCGCCTCACCGTGGGGCGGCGGAGCTACGAATACGGCCATCAGTACGGACTTTCGCTGATCGGCAAGGCGGTCCCCGTCCGGCGGCCGGCGGACAACCGATCGAAATTCCTGGAGGCGTTCCACAGCCTCCTGCGCCAGGTCGCGGTCTTCTACAAGGAGGACGCCGACACGACGGTGATCGCGGACGGCTTCCCGCTCCTCAACAGCCTCCAGGAGGTTCACATGCTCCTGGCCGAGGGGGCCCACAACCAGTTCCGCGACCTGCCGTGGACGGCGCGCGTGGAGATGCTGATCCAGAAATGGCTCCTTTCCCGGCAGGAGATGCAGGAGTTCCTCCGCGGCCGCGCCATGGTGCCCTACAAGGAGTCGTGGATGGGGCCGGCGGATACCTTGCGTCGCCTGCTCGGCTGGGGGGACACGCCGGTCACCCACTTCCGGGACCTCGGCGTCTACGGCGAGCAGGTGCTCCTCTCCATCCGCTACGGCGACTGGGTCAACGTCAACGACGAGGATCAGGCGAAGAACTGGGCCCGCTACTGGAAGCCGGAGATCCAGGGCTACATCCATGCCTACCGCGCGGTCACCGGGGTCGATCTCGGCCTCTCCAGCTCCGAGCGGGAGAACCGGGTGGATTCGACCCTCCCTTCCGTCCTGCTACAGCGCCGGCTCGCCCAGCAGGGGATCCGGTGAACGGGATCGCCGATGGCCGGTTTCGCGTCGGCGCTCTACCTCGGTCTCTCTCATGGGTCCGCGGAGCTGCGACCCTGGAGGAGGCTGACGGCGGGCGCGCCGGCGGCAATCGTGCCACCGGCGGGGTCGCGGCCAGTGGCCCGCCAACTCGCGGCTCTTCTGGGGACGGAGGCCGCGACGCTCGGGGTCTCCACCCTGCATCTGTTCTGGGACCTCGGCGGTCAGCTCCGGCGGCGACCGGTATGCATCCTGGCCGACGAGCATCTCTATCCCGTGGGCCGCTGGGGGATCGAACGGGCCGCGGCGGCCGGAGTGCCGGCGGCCGCGTTTCGTCACCACGACCCGGAATCGCTCCGCCGCCGGCTGGAGGCTCAGGCGTCGAGGCGACTTCCGCCGCTGGTGATCACCGACGGCCTCTGCCCGGACTGCGGCCGGGTGCCGCCGCTCGACCGCTATCTGGAGCTGGTCGAGGAGCACGGCGGCCGGCTCCTGGTGGACGACTCGCAGGCCCTGGGGCTGCTCGGCCGGAATCCGCAGCCGGGCAGACCCTACGGCACGGGCGGGGGAGGATCGCCGGCTTTCCGCGGGATCTCCTCGCCGCGACTGCTCCTCCTCTCCTCGCTCGCCAAGGGTTTCGGAGCACCCCTCGCGGTGCTGGCGGGCTCGGCGGCGGCCGTCCGCTCTTTCGATCAGGAGAGCGAGACGCTGATCTATTCGAGCCCGCCCTCGGTGGCCTCGATCCGGGCGGCCGAAGCCGCTCTTTCGATCAACCGCGAGCGGGGAGACCGGCTGCGGGCAAGGCTCGCCGAGCGGGTGGTCCGCTTCCGGACCGGACTGAAGAAGATCGGATGGATCGCGAGCGGCGGGCTCTCGCCGGTGCAGAACCTGGAGATTCCCGCCGGCGTCGATCCGCTGGATCTGGACCGGCAGAGGGTTCGTCACAAAATAACTGTTCCAGTTCTGATCGAGTCAACTTCCGTCCGGCCCAACGGGTCGGGAGATCTCAGCCCTGGGCTCCGTTCTCCCGGACCGGTGGGCCGGACGGAACCAGACGTCCTGGGGCTGCCGTGCTCCGGGGAACTGGTGCAGTTATTCTGTGACGAGTCCTAAGTATCCGGACGTCGATTTCATCATTCCGCACCTGGGGAGCTTCGCCGACGACTGGCGCGCCCAGCTCGCCCTGATCGATCCCCTGGTGCGGTATCCGAACATTTATACGGACACCTCGGGCGTGCGCCGGTTCGACATCCTGGCGCAAGCGGCGCGGCGGGCCGGTGCGGGCGCTGGGATTCCCGCCGCGAGAGGAAAGAAAGGTTTTGTCCGTCAACATCCTGCGGTTGATCGCCGCGCCGCCCGGCGCATCTGGAGAGCGCGGTCGGTGACCCCCAGCCGCTCGGCGGCGCGGCGGAGGTTGCCCCCTTCCTCTTCGACCGCGAGGCGCACCGCCTCGTCGGTCGCGAGGTTGCCGATTTCTTTCAGGCTCAGCCCACGGCCGAGGGCCTGACGGACCGCTCCCTCGAAGCCGTCCTCCGTTTCGAGAGGAGTCTCCCACTCCTCGTCCCGGGGCCTCTCCTCCTCCGGCACGTCGCCGATCGTGATCGGACCGGTCCCGACGTGGCGGTGAGCGATGCGGCCCACGAGCTGGCGGAGGTCGCGCACGTTGCCCGGATAGTCGCGGACCAGCAGGAGGTCCAGGACGGCCGGATCCAGCTCCGGCGTCTCCTCGCCGAAACGCTCGCGGAGGAAGTGGCGCACCAGGCAGGGGATGTCCTCCCGGCGCTCGCGCAACGGCGGCAGGCGGCAGGTCCAGGCGCGATGCGGTAGTAGAAATCGCGCCGGAACCGCCCCTCCTCGAGCTCGCCGAGGAGCTCCCGGTGGGTGGCGCAGACCAGCCGGAAGCGCGTCTTCTGCCAGGAATTGCTCCCCAGGCGCTTGTAGGTGCCCTCCTGCACCACCCGCAGCAGCTCGGCTTGCAGGCGGAGGGGGAGCTCGCCGACCTCGTCGAGAAACAGCGTGCCGCCGTCGGCCAGGGCGAAGGCCCCCTCGCGGGCGGCGACGGCGCTGGTGTAGGAGCCCTTCTCGTGGCCGAAGAATTCACTTCCTGAAAGCTCCGGCACGATCGTGGTGCAGTCGAGCGTCACCAGGTCGCGCTTCTCCTCGCGGGCGTCGAGCGAGTGGATGAGGCGGGCCACCAATTCCTTGCCGGTGCCGCTCTCGCCCCCCAGCAGCACCGACGAGGCGCTGAAGCGGGCCACCTCGACGATCTGCCGCAGGGCCGAGCGCCACGCCAGGCTCCGGCCCACCAGGTTCTTCGTCACCATGGCTGAACCGACGAGGCGGTCCACCTCCTCCCAGCGGGCGAAGCGGGCGGCGATCGTTTCCGCGACGCCCGGGCGGTCCGGCCAGGGGAGCACGTCGGCGGCGCCGGCGGCGAGCAGGCGCCAGCCGGCGCCGCGGGAGAGGGCCTCGCGCGGTCCGATGGCCAGCAGCCGTTCGTCGCCCTGCCGGCTGCGCTCGCGGATCCAGTCCGCCAGATCGGGGGTGAAGGCGTCGAAGAGAAGCAGGCCCGGACCGTGCGACGGCTCCGAGGAGCAGGGGAGCGGATGGCACTCCAGCCCCTGCCGTGCCAGCTCCGCCAGGAGCCCTGACTCCGGGGTTCCCGAGCCCGGGTAACGATGGAACCAGACCGTTGATCGTTCCCTGGATCGCATGGCGCCTCGGAGATCTCCTGCGATGACCCGCGCCGCTATCTCACCGGGCTTATCTCACCGGGGCAACCCCACCGGGATAGACTGCCCGTATGCCCGTCGTCACGATCACGCTCAACCCGGCGATCGATCAGACCTTGAATATCCCCGGGTTCGCGGCCGGCCGGGTGAACCGGGTGGCGGAGAGCCGCGCGCACACCGGCGGCAAAGGGGTGAACGTCGCCTGCGTCCTCGCCGATCTCGGAGTCGACGTCGCCGCGACCGGGTTCCTCGGCGCGGAGAACGCGGAGATCTTCGAGGCGTCGTTCGCGCGGCACGGGATCGCCGATCGATTCCTTCGCATCCCCGGCAGCACGCGGATCGGTCTCAAGATCGTGGACGATCACGCGGAAACGACGGATATCAACTTTCCGGGGCTCGCACCGACGCCGGACGAGCTCGCCGGGCTCCGCGAGCGGATCGAGAGCCTCGCCGAGCCGGGGGGATGGTTCGTGCTCAGCGGCAGCGTCCCGGCCGGCGTTCCGGACGGCGTCTACAAGATATTGATCGATCGCATCCACGAGCTTGGCGGGAAGGTGGTGCTGGACACCAGCGGCGCGCCGTTGCGCGAAGCGATGGCGAGCGTGCCGGAGGTCATGAAACCCAACGTCGAGGAGCTGGCCGAGCTGGTGGGGCGGCTCCTCGCGACGCTCGCGGATGTCCGCGCCGCCGCCAGATCGCTGGTGGCGCGCGGTGTGGGGCTGGTGGTGGTCTCGATGGGAGCCGAAGGCGCGCTGTTCGTCGACGGCGAGCGGGCGCTGCTGGCGCGCCCTCCC
>DASWQX010000658.1:0-6940 GCA_036403495.1 Thermoanaerobaculia bacterium | reverse complement strand
CAAATGGGTAGAAAGTTATACGTCGGCAACCTGGCCTACAGCGTCAGGGACAGCGATCTGGAGGATCTGTTCGCGGCGCACGGCACCGTGGACTCCGCCCAGGTCATCATGGACCGTGACACTGGGCGCTCCAAGGGCTTCGGCTTCGTGGAGATGAGCAGTGACCAGGAGGCGCAGGCGGCCATCGGCGCGCTCAACGGCAAGGAGCTGGACGGCCGCAACCTGACCGTCAACGAGGCTCGTCCGAAGGAAGAGGGCGGTCGTGGCGGCGGCGGTGGCCGTGGCGGCGGCGGTGGTGGCTACGGGGGCGGTGGTGGCGGCCGTGGGGGTGGCGGTGGCTACGGTGGCGGCGGCGGTGGTGGTCGGGGCGGCGGCCGCGGCTACTAAGACCCGCATCCACGCACCAGCCTGAAACGACGGGGCGCCTTCCAGGGCGCCCCGTTTGTTTTTGCCCTTGCCTCCCCGCACCTTCGCGCCTAGAGTTACGGCTTTCCACGAGCCGGGAGGGCGCCGATGCGCAGGTGGGTCCACAGCCTTTACCTTCAGGTCCTGGTGGCGGTCGCCCTCGGAGCCCTCCTCGGGTTCCTCGATCCCGGTCTCGGCGCGGCGATGAAGCCGCTCGGCGACGGTTTCATCAAGCTGGTCAAGATGCTGATCGCGCCGATCGTCTTCACGACGGTGGTAACCGGCATCGCCAAGATGGGCGACCTCAAGCGGGTGGGGCGGATCGGTTTCAAGGGGATCGTCTACTTCGAGCTGCTCACCACTTTCGCGCTCGCCATCGGCCTGCTGGTCGGCAAGCTGGTGCAGCCGGGCGCCGGCATGAACGTCGATCCGGCGAAGCTCGACACCACGGCCATCGCGGGCTACACCGCCTCCGGCCACTCGCTCAGCACCACCGACTTCCTGCTCAACATCATCCCCAAGGACGTGGCGGACGCCTTCGCGCGCGGCGACATCCTCCAGGTGCTGCTCTTCTCGATTCTGTTCGGCGTGGCGCTGGCCGCCTTCAAGGATCGCGGATCGATCGTGCTCCACTTCGTCGAGGAGCTGTCGCAGGTGCTCTTCCGGATCGTGGCGATCATCATGCGGCTGGCGCCGCTCGGCGCGTTCGGCGCCATGGCCTTCACGGTCGGCAAATACGGGATCGGCAGCCTGCTCAGCCTCGGCAAGCTGATGGCCACTTTCTATGCCACCAGCCTGCTCTTCGTGCTGGTGATCCTGGGGCTGGTGATGCGCTGGGCGGGTCTCGGCATCTTCCGCTTTCTGCGCTACCTGCGCGAGGAGATCCTGATCGTTCTCGGCACCTCCTCCTCGGAGTCGGCGCTGCCGCTGCTGATGCGCAAGCTGGAGCGGCTCGGCTGCCCGGAGTCGGTGGTCGGCCTGCTGGTGCCGATGGGATATTCGTTCAATCTGGACGGTACCTCGATCTATCTCACCCTGGCCACCCTGTTCATCGCGCAGGCCACGAACACTCACGTGACGCTGGGGCAGGAGCTGGAGATCCTGGCGGTGCTGCTGCTCACCTCGAAGGGGGCGGCGGCGGTGACAGGCGGCGGTTTCATCACGCTCGCCGCGACCCTCTCGGCGGTCGGCAACATCCCGGTCGCCGGCCTCGCCCTGCTGCTGGGAATCGATCGCTTCATGTCCGAGGCGCGCGCGATCACCAACCTGATCGGCAACGGTGTCGCGACAGTCGTGGTCTCACGCTGGGAACGCGAGCTCGACGTCGACCGCGCCCGCCGGATCCTCGCCGGCCTCGCGGAGGTGGAGGCGGCGGCGGAGGCCGAGGGACACGTCGCGGCCGCCGGCTAGCGGCCTGCCGGGACGACGGTGATGTCGGTCGAGCCGGTCACCGAGGGTGGATCGGTGCCGACGGTGATCGTGATCGGTCCCGGCGCGGCGGTCGCCCCCGGGAGGAAGTCCGCGCTCGCCGTGCTGTCGCTGCCGCTGGCGGCCGGCTGCACCACGGTGACGTTCTGGAATCCCCCTACGCTATTGCCTTTCGAATCCGTGGCATTGAACACCGCGACCGTGTTGGCGCTCACCTGCCCCACCAGCCGCGTGAAGTGCGCCGTGACGTGAACCATGCCGCCGGGCTTGACCGTGAGGTTGTCGACGCCCACGGTGATCACGTTCGGCAGCGCGACGTCGAAACGGAAGGGAGTCTGGCGGCTGAAACCGTTGCTCCCTCCCGTGGTGTTGATGGTGGCTGTGACCGAGGCGGCGCCGATCGTCTTCGGGCTGGTCAGGCCGGCGGTCGCCGTGTGATCGATTCCGATCGGCACCGGAGTCGAAGGGAAGGTGCCCGCGGACGAGGTGAAGGTGACCGTTCCTGTGCTGACCGTGGGCGAGACCGCCACGGTGAACAGGGTGACCGTCTGGCCGTCCGCCGGCGCCGCGGCGGGGGGCGAGACGAAGCGGATGACGTCGTCGGCGCTGGGCGCCGTGAACTGGATCTGGAGCTGCGCGGAGACCGCGGCGCTCCCCTTGACCTCCGCCGAGACGATCGCCGGCCCCACCCGCTGCGAGCTCTGCAGGATGGCCAGCGCCCGGCCGTCCGAGCCGGCGGTGACGTCGACCGTCGTGACCCCCGCGGCGCCCACGAAGCTGCCGCTGGAGGTCGTGAAGGTGATCACTCGTTTATCCGGGTCGGCGTTGGCGGCGATGGTGGCCAGCAGCGTCAACTGGGTGAGCCCGTCCGCCGGGATCGACTGGCTGCCGCCCACCACCGTCAGTGTGAGAGCGCCGGCGACCTGCGGCGCCGTTGGCGAGTAGTTGCTCTCCTTGTAGCAGCTCCCGGCGAGCAGCGCCGCGAAGCCGAGGAACACCGTCGTCAAGAATGCGGCTCGTTTCATGTCCTGCTCCGTCCTGCTCAGCCGATCTGCAGCACGACGCTGTCCGGAATCTTGATTCCCGAGGAATCGGTGAGCACCTGATCGATCTCCACCAGCGCTATCGGCTTGGCCTTCGCACCCGTCTGCAGCACGATGCGGACCAGGAACACCTGCTCGGCCTGGGTCACGGTCAGGTCGCGCTGCACCGTCTTGGTGGGATCTCCATTGCCGTCCTGGAACCAGACGTCGATCTCGGAGCTCAATTGATAGACCGCGACGACGTCCTCGCTCGCCTGGTTGCTGCGCAGGGTCTGATGGAAATCGATCCGGCGCGGCAGGGTCGTCGGATTCGGCGTCGCGGTGAGGTGAGCGCGGATCTGGATCGCCATGGCAGAGTTCCTTGTAAACCCGTCTCAGAAGAGCCCGCCGAGGCCCCCCTGGAAGGCTTTCGCGACGTTGAGGTCGAACGACAGGCTGAGATAGTAGGTCGTGGTCAGCGAGTAGTTGCTGACCAGCGGGTTGCGGTCCTTCTTGCGGAACACCACGGCGCCGCCGCTGAAGCGGAACGAGTTGGTGATCCGCACGCCGGCGCCGAGGACCAGCGATTGGCTGCCGAACAGGTCCTTGCGGGTCTGGGCCGCGCCGGAGCCGCCGTCGGCGAGGCTCTGCACGGTGAGGCCGAGGGTGTTCGAGAAGCGCCGCGTGAAGGTCTGCCGGAAATTGCCGAGCTGCGAGAGGTTGGCGTCCTTGTTCACCGGCCGCCAGTAGAAGTTCACCCCCACGTAGGTCACCCCCGTGCGCAGCTCGGGAGCGAAGATGAGGCCGGCGTCGGCGCTGGTGTAGTTCGTCTGCGAGGTGGCGAGGTTGCCGGTGGTCGAGCCGTCGACGGCCCCGACCCCCAGGGCTTCGATCTTCACCCGGTCGGCCAGTTGATCGAGGGCCGACGACCGCTCGACGAGGGCGGTCTGGAGGTTCTCGGCGAGGCCGCTCAGGGCGAACGCCAGGTTGGCCGCCCGGGGAAGGGCGCCGCTCGCCGGATCGGTCAGCTCGCGCAGGGCCTTGGCCTCGTCCGGGCTCTCTGGGGTTTCCAGCGCGACCGCCTTCGGCGTTTCGAGCGCCTTGCGCACCAAGCCGGCGAGGGCGCTGAGCGCCTGCGAGGAGGCCGCGTAGCTGGCCGCCAGCGACGCGGCCTGGTCCGGGTCCTCGAGGTTGGGCGGCGGCGCGCCGGGATCGCGGCCAAAAGCGGTGAGGAAAAGGTGCTCGTCGTCCGCGCGGGCCAGCGCCGTCGCCGCCGTGAGGTCGCGCCCGGCGAGCATCTGGCTCACCCCGGGCTGCGTCGGCGCCGCCGCCTCGATCTGGGCGAGGAGGCGCTGGAGGGGTTGGTTTTCGGCGACGATCTTGAGGGTCTGATGGAAAGATTCCTGCTGCTCGCTCAGCGGTGGGATGCCGCTGCGGGCGACCCCCTCGACGATCCGGTCCCGCCGCCGCTGCGGATCGAGGACGCCCTGGACCAGGCCGTGGAACTTGCCGGTGCCCCGCAGCTCGTCGTAGCCGGGGGTGGTGTCGAAGACCGTCCCCTGGACCACGGCGACGTCGGCGCCGGCGGCCTCGAGCAGCCGGTGATAGAGATCGGTGCGGAGCTTCAGGCTCTCCTCCGCGGTGAGGTCGCCGGTGGTCACCTTGGCCAGCCCCTGGTCGAGCACCTCGCGCGCCTTCGGCTTGAACGCCGCCGCGACCTCGGCGGGGAGCTGGGCATGCCGGCGGAAGCAGAACGAGTAGTAGCGGTCGGCCTCCAGCGGCGGCAGGATGACGCGGAAGGTGGTGCCGTCGAGCCGGCCGGCGATCGGCGTCGCCGGCAGCCACTGGGCGCCCGCGGGCGCCAGCAGGTTGCAGTTGGCGTCCACCGAAAGGTTGGCGGTCTTCGACACGGCGTACTGCACCGAGACGTCGGTGCTCCCCGCCGGCACCGTGCCGCAGATCCGGACCGGCACGTCGAACGGCAGGAGCCGGTCGAAGGTCCCGGCGTTCAGATTGACGCCGATCTCGGCGAACCCGGTATCGCCGGACGGCGGCGTGCAGGGGTTCGGAGCCTGCGCCGAGGCGCTGGAAGCCAGGAAGGTTCCCGACGTCAGGACTACCCCGAGCAGCGCGTACCACCTCGAGCCCATGCCGTCCCTCCAGGGCGATCCTGCCATCGACGGGTGTCCTCCCAGATTGGGCGGTAGCTTACAGAGGTCGGAAGCTTCCGGCAACCGGGATGGGGCGGTATAGTCCGTGCGTTTGCAAGGAGAGTCGACGATCATGAAGCTCCAGATCCGCGGGTCGCAATCCGTCCTCGTCGTTGTCCTCGCCTTCGCCGGCCTCGCCGCCCGGGCCCAGACCCCTCCCGGCGCACCGATCGCGCTCTCCCTCGACGCCCGCGAGGTGACCCAGCGCATCCTGCACGTCGGCAGCGAGATCCCGGTCGCTCCAGGCCCGCTGACGCTGCTCTATCCGAAATGGATTCCAGGCGAGCACGGCCCCACGGGACCGCTGGTCAACCTCGTCGATCTGCACCTTGCGGTCGGCGGCAAGGAGATCGCCTGGGAGCGCGATCCGGTCGAGATGTACGCGCTGCACGTGGTGATCCCGCCCGGCGCGACCGTGCTCTCGACGCGCGCGGATTTCCTCTATCCCGGCGAAGGGGGCAACTTCTCGTCGGGCCCCGGAGCCACGGACACCCTGGCGGTGATCAGTTGGAACACGGTCGCTCTGTACCCCGAGGGCGCGTCCGCCGACACGCTACGCGTCACGCCTTCCCTGCGCCTGCCCGCGGGGTGGAGCTTCGCGACCGCGCTGGTGAAGCAGGGCGAGGAAGGGGGAGCCGTGCGCTTCGCTCCGGTCTCGCTGTCGACGCTGATCGATTCTCCCGTGATGGCCGGCGCCCATCTCGTCGACCTCGACCTCGGCGAGCACGCCGGCGCCCGCCATCATCTTGCGATCGCCGCCGACCGCGCCGCCGACCTCGCGGGCGCGGAGGAGCTGTCGAAGCCGATGAGCCGCCTGGTCGCCGAAGCCCTGGCGCTCTTCGGCGCCCATCACTACGGCTCCTATCGCTGGCTGCTCACGCTCTCCGATCACGTCGAGCACTTCGGCCTCGAGCATCACGAGTCGAGCGACGACCGGGTGGACGAGGAGACGCTGGTCCAGGAAGCGTCGAAGCGCACCCTTCCCAGCCTCCTCGCCCACGAGTTCGTGCACTCCTGGAACGGCAAGCACCGGCGCCCGGAGGGGCTGCTGTCGCCCGACTACCTGCGGCCGATGCAGGGCGCGCTGCTCTGGGTCTACGAAGGGCTCACCGAGCATCTCGGCCTCGTGCTGCCGGCCCGCGCCGGCCTCTGGACTCCCGAGTACTACCGCGAGAGCCTCGCCGCCATCGCGGCCACGCTCGACACCCGCACCGGCCGCGACTGGCGTCCGTTGGGCGATACGGCCGTGGCCGCGCAGATCCTCTACGGCACGCCGAGCGACGGCCGCGCCCGCCGGCGCGGCACCGATTTCTACGAGGAATCGATCTTCCTATGGCTCGACGTCGACACCCTGCTGCGCGAGCATTCGAAAGGGCGGATGACGCTCGACGACTTCTGCCGCCGCTTCTACGGCGGCGCCAGCGGCGCGCCGTCCGTGATCCCCTACAAGCGGGAAGACGTGGTGAAAACCCTCAACGATCTGGTGCCGTTCGACTGGCAGGGGCTGTTCGCCGAGCGGGTCGACCGCGTGGCGCCCCGCCTGCCGATGGCGGGAGTCGAGCGCGCCGGCTGGCGGCTCGTCTATACCGACAAGCCCAACGCGGCGATGGCCGACGACGACGCCCGCCGCGAGAGCCATGACTGGCGCTTCTCGCTCGGCTTTTCGGTGGACAAGAACGATGGGATCAAGGAGGTCCTGCCCGACTCGCCGGCGGGACGGGCGGGGATGGTCGCGGGTGAAAAGCTGCTGGGCGTGGGCGGCCACGTCTACTCGGCGCGAGCGGTCGAGGCGGCCCTCGCGGAGGCCAAAGGGGGGAGCGCGCCGATCGAAGTCGTCACCGCCGACGGCGACGCCCTGCGCACGCACCCCCTCGA
>DASWQX010000657.1:0-3089 GCA_036403495.1 Thermoanaerobaculia bacterium | reverse complement strand
GGTCTGCGTCGTGTTGAGGGTGTCGCCGTAGTACGTGAGCCGCTCGCCGCCGGTCACCGAGAGGCTGAGCCATGGGAAGGTCTTGACCGGCAAGGTGAGCTGCGGGAACAGGTCGAAGCGCCCGTATTTCCCTTGATAGCTCTGCGGGTGGGCGACGTCGAGATACGAGGCCGAGGTGTCGACCTCGAGGTAGAACGGCGTCCGGCCGAGCTGGGTCGAGCGCAGGCGGTATTCGAGCTCGGGGAGGCGGCGCTGGGTCAGCGTGTCGTCCTGCTGGTTGACGAAGGTCTCGCGGCTGTCGAACAGCAGGTTGAGGAGGTGCGGCCCCCAGTTGCCGGTCATGAATCCGCGGCTGGTGATCGAGCGCAGGGTGTTGGTGTCGAAGTCGCGCTCGAAGTCGCGGAAGAAGTTGAAGTCCGAGTATTGCTGGTATGTGATGCCCGCGCGCATCCCCATCGGGAGATCGTTGGTGGTGTGGTTCAGGTTGACCTTCCAGCGCCAGGTGTCGGTCTCGGGGTCGCGCACGTAGTAGCCGATGAAGTCGCCCTTGGTCCCCGCGGTCGGCGCGTAGCGGAACTCGTCGCCGAGGCCGAGGAACCCCTTGCTGTACGTGTCGAGGTGGAAGGTGGTGTCATAGCTGCGGCCGAGGGTCTGGAAGTAGGCCAGGCCGAGCTCGGCGCCGCGCCGGTCGGAGTAGCCGATGTTGGGGATCAGGAAGCCGGAGCTGCGCTCGGTCCGCACCGGCCAGAGGATGTAGGGGGTGTAAAACACCGGCAGGCTCTTGACCCGCATCGTGGCGTGGTGCGCATGGGCATACCCCTGGACCTCGATCTCCGCCTCCTTGACGCGGAAGCTCCAGTCCGGCACCTGCTGGCTGCACGAGGTGAACACGCCGTCCTTGATCACGTAGGTATTGGGGCCGGTCTTGTCGACCTCGGCGCCGGCGAAATAGTAGTCCGGGGTCACCTGGCCGGTGGCGTGGCGGATCACGCCGGTCTTCGCCTCGAGGTTGAACGTCAGCGAGTCGCCGGACAGCCGCCGCGGCCCCTGGTCGAGGACGACGTTGCCCATGGCGAGAACGTCCTTGGTCCCCAGGTCGATCTCCACCTCGTCGGCCTTGAGGTCGAGGTCCTGGTACTTGAGCTGGACCTCGCCCGTGAGCACCGCGTAATCCTCGCGCTTGTACTCGAGGTTGACGGCGCTGCCCGCCGCGCTGCCGCCGCCGTGGCCGTTGGCGCCGGCGGCGAACTTGAGCTGGAAGTCGAGGCGGTCCGGCCCGGCTCCCGGTGGCCCCGCCGGCGGCGCGGGAGCCGCTGGGGCGGGGGGCACGGTGGGCGCCCCGGACGCCGGCGGCGCGCCCGGCGTGGGCGCCACGCTGCCGACGGGCCCCTGGGGGGGCGCCGGCGGCACGGGCTGGCTCTGGGTCTGCTGCGCCCAGGCCGGCACCGCCGGCAGGCTCAGGGAGAGCGCCAGGAACAGGGCTGGAGGAGAGAGGCGGAGTCCACGCATGAGCGCCGGTTAGTCTACGCGCTCGACGATCATCGCGGTAGCCTCGCCGCCGCCGATGCAGATGGCGGCGCAGCCCAGCCGGGAGCCGCGCTCGCGCATCGCGTGCAGCAGCGTCACCAGGATGCGGGCGCCGGAGGCGCCGATCGGATGGCCCAGCGACACCGCGCCGCCGCGCACGTTGACCCGGTCGGCCGTCAGCTCGAGGTCGCGCAGGAAGGCCAGGGCCACGACGGCGAAGGCCTCGTTGATCTCCCAGAGATCGATGTCCGCCGCCTTCAGCCCGGCCCGCTCGAGCACGAGCCGGACCGCTCCCGCCGGCGCGGTGGTGAACCACTCGGGCTTCTGGGCCAGCGAGGCGTGAGCGACGATGCGGGCGAGCGGCTTCAGGCCCCGGCGGGCCGCCTCGGCCGCGGTGGTCAGCACGAGGGCGGCGGCGCCGTCGTTGATCTTGCTGGCGTTGCCGGCGGTCACCGTCCCCTGGTCCTTCTGAAAGGCGGGGCGCAGCGTCGAGATCTTGGCGAGGTCGACCTTGAACGGCTCCTCATCGCGGTCGACGACCACGGCGGCCCCCTTCTTCCCCGGGATCTGGACGGGGACGATCTCCTCGGCGAAGAGCCCCTTGTCGGTCGCCTCCCGGGAGCGGCGGTAGCTCTCCAGGGAGTAGGCGTCCTGCTCCTCGCGGCTGAGCTCGTACTCGCCGGCGCAGAGCTCGGCGCAGTTGCCCATGTGGACGTCGCCGTAGGGGTCCCAGAGGCCGTCGTGGATCATCGAGTCGATGAGCTTGCCGTGCCCCAGGCGCAGGCCGTCGCGGACGCCGGCGGCGAGATAGGGAGCTTGGCTCATGCTCTCCATGCCGCCCGCCACCACGACTTTGAAATCGCCACAGCGCAGGTCGTTCGCGGCGATCATCGCCGCCCGCATCCCCGAGCCGCAGACCTTGTTGAGGGTGATCGCGCCGGTGGCGGCCGGGCAGCCGGCGGCGAGCGCCGCTTGGCGGGCGGGCGCCTGCCCCTGGCCGGCGGGCAGGACGCAGCCCATGTTGACCTGCTGGATCTCTTCCGGGGTCAGCCCCGCCCGCTCGATGGCGGCGGCGATCGCGCGCGCTCCCAGGGCGTGCGCGGAAAGGCTGGCGAGCGCCCCCTGGAACACTCCGATTGGGGTGCGCACCGCGCTCAAGATAACGACGTCGTCCATGACCTCTCCTGTGAAACGACTGAATGGGAGTGACGGGCTTTACCGTCGCGGCCCGCCGGCCGGGCGACCGATCCTAGCACGCGCGCCGCCGCCGACAACGGTACAATGCGCCGGGCGGGATCGACCATGCGCTTCCTGGGCATCGACTTCGGCGAAAAGCGGATCGGCCTGGCGATCTCCGATCCGGCCGGGCGGCTCGCCGTGCCGCTGACCACCCTGGAGCGGCGCAACGACCGCTCGGCGCTCCGCCAGATCGCCGAGATCGTCCGGGAAGAGGGAGTCGAGCGGCTGGTGCTCGGAGAGCCGGTGGACCTCTACGGCAACCGGGGCGCGATGGCCGAGCGGGCGCGCGGCTTCGGCGCGCGCCTGGCGGCGATGACCGGGCT
>DASWQX010000656.1:0-6440 GCA_036403495.1 Thermoanaerobaculia bacterium | reverse complement strand
CAGCTTCTTCCTCTCCGGGAACTACGTCATCACCCTCCAGGAGGTGCCGGGGGACTCGTTCGAGAAGGTCCGCGAGCGCATCCGGCAGAACAAGGGGGGGCAGATCCGCTCGCTCGGCTCCGACTACCTCCTCTACGCCCTGATCGACGCCCTGATGGACGAGTTCTTCCCCGTCCTCGAGCGCTACGGCGAGCGGATCGAGGAGCTGGAGGACCAGGTGGTGCTCAAGGCGGAGCCGGCGACGCTCCAGGGGGTCCACCGGATCAAGCGCGACCTCCTCGACCTGCGCCGCATCTCGTGGTCCGAGCGGGAGGTGATCGGCAGCCTGCAGCGCGAGGAGGCGCACCTGATCCGCCAGGAGACCCGGGTCTTCCTGCGCGACACGTACGACCACGCCATCCAGGTGATCGACATGATCGAGACCTACCGCGACCTCGCCGGCGGCCTGCTCGACGTCTATCTCTCCAGCACCAGCAACCGCCTCAACGAGGTGATGAAGGTGCTGACCATCATCTCCACCATCTTCATCCCGCTGAACTTCATCGCCGGCGTCTACGGCATGAACTTCGACCGCCAGGCGAGCCCCTTGAACATGCCCGAGCTCGGCTGGTACTACGGCTATCCCGCCGTGCTGACGCTGATGGCGGTCGCCGGCGGACTGATGGCGCTCTATTTCAAGCGGAAGGGCTGGTTCTAGTTTTGAAGAAGATCCAGCTCTCCAAGCTCACCTCGCTGCTCAGCCTGTTCTTCTTCGCGCTGGCCCTCTGGCTGCTCCGGCGAGAGCTGCACGACCTGAAATTCAAAGAAATCCTCACATTTTTTGGCAAGCTCCCAGCGGACCGGGTCGTGATGGCGATCGCCTTCACCGTCCTCAGTTACTTGGCCCTGACCGCCTATGACGCGCTCGCCCTGCTCTACATCGGCAAGCGCATCGCCTACTGGAAAGTGGCGCTCGCCTCCTTCGCAGGCTACGCCTTCAGCAACACACTCGGCATGCCCCTATTCACCGGCACCCCCCTGCGCGCCCGTCTGTACTCGGGGTGGGGGATGACGGCGATCGACATCACCCGCGTCGTCCTGTTCAGCTACATCACCTTCTGGCTGGGGTTCATCGGCCTCTCCGGCGCCGCCTTTCTGCTCGATCCGGTCGCCGTGCCGGCGCTGCTGCACCTGCCCGTGGCGAGCGCTCGGCCGGTGGGTGCCCTCTTCCTGCTCCTTATCCTCGCTTTCCTTGTCGGCTCGTTCCTGCGCCGCCGTCCGTTCGTCTTCAAGGGCTTGGAGTTCTCCGTCCCCCGGCCGCCAATGGCGGCGGCGCAGATCGTCATCGCCGCGGCCGACTGGGCCTGCGCAGCGACAGTGCTCTATGCCCTCCTCCCCCCCACTTGGAACATCACCTTTGTCCATTTCCTCGGCATATTCCTGTTTGCCCAGGTGGCGGGGCTGCTGAGCCACGTGCCCGGCGGGCTCGGGGTGTTCGAGTCGATGATGGTGTTGTTGATGCCGCCACAACAGCTACCGACCAGCCCGAGCGAGCTCCTCGTGGCGATGGTCGCCTTCCGCGGCGTCTACTACTTCCTTCCCCTGCTGATCGCCGCCGTGTCTCTTGGCGCCCACGAGATCGTGCGCCAGCGTGAGCAGGTAGGGAAAATCGCCCGAGCGTTCGGCGGTAGGGCACCCGATGTCGTACCGCAAATTCTGGCCGTGACAACCTTTCTGGGCGGCGCCATTCTGCTCGTCTCGGGTGCGACGCCGGAGGTGCATTCACGCCTCTTCTGGCTGAACGACATCCTGCCGCTGCCGATCATCGAGTTCTCCCACTTCCTCGGCAGCCTGGCCGGGGTGGCGCTCCTCTTCCTCGCCATCGGCCTGCAGCGGCGGCTCGACGCGGCCTACCAACTCACCTTGCTGATGCTCGGCGGGGGCGTCGTCTTCTCCCTGGCCAAAGGGCTCGACTGGGAGGAGGCGCTGACCCTGGCGCTGATGTTCGGCGCGCTCGCTCCCTGTCATCGGCACTTCTACCGTAAGACTTCGCTCACCGCCGAGCCGTTTACCCCGGGCTGGAGCGTCGCCATCGCCATCGTCCTCCTGGGCTCCCTCTGGCTGGGTTTCTTCGCCTACAAGAACGTCGACTACTCGCGCGAGCTCTGGTGGCAGTTCACCCTCGTTCATGGCAACGCATCGCGCTTCCTGCGCGCCTCGGTGGCGGTGACGGCGGTGGCGCTCTTCGTCGCCCTCCGCCACCTGATGCGTCCGGCGGGACCCGAGCCGGCGCCGCCCACGGAAGGTGAGATCGACCAGGCCGCGAAGATCGCCGCTGCCTCGCCGCGCACCTACGCGTTCCTCGCCCTGCTCGGCGACAAGGAGATCTTCTTCAACGACACCGGCAGCGCCTTCGTGATGTTCGGCGTCGAGCGCCGGAGCTGGGTGTCGATGGGGGGCCCGGTAGGGCCGGAGAAGGAGCGCGCCGAGATGGTCTGGAAGTTCCGCGAGCTGGTCGACCGGCACGACGGCTGGACCTGCTTCTATCAGGTGAGCGAGCGGATGCTCCACCTCTACGTCGACCTCGGCCTGACGCTGGTCAAGCTGGGCGAGGAGGCTCGGGTGCCGCTCACCGGCTTCACCATCGAGGGGAGGAGCCGCAAGAAGCTGCGCCACGCCTGGCGCCGCTGCGCCGACGAGGGGTGCACCTTCGAGGTGATCCCCCCCGAGGAGATCCCGGCGATCATGCCCGACGTCGAGCGGATCTCGGACGACTGGCTGCGCACCAAGAACACGCGGGAGAAGGGGTTCTCGCTGGGCTTCTTCGACCAGGGCTACATGCGGCGGCTGCCGCTCGCCCTGGTGCGCAAGGGGGGCGTCCTGGTCGCCTTCGCCAACCTCTGGCCGGGGGGCGAGCACGAGGAGATCTCGATCGACCTGATGCGCCACACGGTCGACGCGCCGCTGGGGGTGATGGATTACCTGTTCATCGAGCTGATGCTCTACGGCTCGCAGCAGGGATACCGCTGGTTCAACCTCGGCATGGCGCCGCTGGCCGGCCTGGAGGCGCGCTCGATCGCGCCGCTCTGGAGCCGCCTGGGCTCGCTCGTCTACCGGCACGGCGAGCACTTCTACAACTTCCAGGGGCTGCGCGCCTACAAGGACAAATACGACCCCATCTGGGAGCCGCGCTACCTCGCCTGCCCCGGCGGCCTCGCCTTCCCGCTGGTCCTCGCGGACATCGCGACCCTGATCGGGCGGGGGTTCCGCGGGGTGCTGGCGAAGTAGGCCGGCAGCGCCGCTGGCGCCTTTCCCAAGTGTGGGTCCGGGCATTTCCGGGCTGAAGGCCCGGGATTATTAAGCCCAGGCCTTCAGCCCGGAAAGACCCCGAATCAATCCGCCCTCGTTCGACGGAACCCCAGCGCCGTCCCCGCCAGGACGGCGCTCGGGAGCCAGACCCAGATCAACTCGCTCTTGATCACTTCCAATCCGCGTCCGGAGAAGAACCGGCCGATGCCGATCGGCGACACGACGATGGGGCGGAAGGGGAAGAAATAGCGGGCGTCGTGGAAGGGCGCGAAGAAGGCCACGCCCAGGCCGCCGTCGGTCAGCGCGTCGAGCAGGCCGTGCGAGGCGGTCGCGAGGAAGAGGTAGGTCCAGAGCCGTGCCAGAGGCGGCCCTCCTTCCTTGCGGGCGAGCGGCGCGGCGAGGGCGGCCAGGATTGCGGCGAACAGGAGGGAGTGCGTCAGGCCGCGATGGCCCAGCAGGTCGCCGTAGTGGATGCCGAACCGGAAGCCGATCACGTCGAGGTCTGGAGCCGCGGCACAGAGGGCCCCCAGGCCCAGGACGCGGGCGGGCACGTCGCGGCCGAAAAAGGCGGCACCGATCCCGAGCGCGGCGGCGGCGTGCGAGAAGGCGGAGGGCATGGCCGATTCTAATTCTAAGCCGGCGGCGGCGCCGGGGGCTGAACCGGTTCGGGCTCTGCCGGCGCGGCCGGCGCCGGCGTCCTCTGGGCGGGCGGCGCTTCCGGCCGCGGCACCGGCGGCGGCTTCTCGGGGAGCTGCAGCGCGACCTCCGCGGTCCGGGGGTTGAGGGCGCTCGGCGGCAGGAGGAGGTGGGCGGGGGGCGGCGGCGCGAGTGCCGTGCCCTTCGGCGCGGCGGGGGCCGTGGCCGGGGAGGCCGGCGCGGCGCTTCCCCGCTTCGGCGCCAGCTCCGAGAAGATCGCCGCCGCGAAGGACAGAATCTCCGACTGCTCGGCTTCCGAGGCCGGACGCGTCCCTTGGCCGGCGAAGACCAGCCGGGTTTCGAAGGCGCCGGGGCGCAGGCTCTCCTCGGTCTGGCCGCCCCCCGCCTGGAACGCCTTCAGGCGGTCGAACCAGGCGTAGAGCCGGGCGAGCGCCGCGGGATCGAGGCGGCCGTGGAGCTCGCCGTCCCAGTCGCACGAAGTGGCGGCCACCTCGCCGGTACGGAAGGCGACCAGGTCCTGGCAGTCGAGCGAGGAGCTCCCCTGGTGCCAAGCGAAGACTAGGCCGTAGGCGGACTGGACATCGCCACCCGCGGCCTCGGCGGCCACCTGCCGCGTCCATTCGAGGATCATCCGCCGTTCGATGGCGTCGGCCTTGACCTTCCCCTCGCCCAGGAACGCCAGGTCTCCCACCGGCGCCTTCACGGCGAAGGGAGCGTAGGTGCGCAGCAGGTACCAAGCGGCGTCGGCCCGGTCGGGCTCGACGAAGAGCTTGCGCGCCAGCGGCCCCTGCGCCGGCCCGACGACCACGTCGCGGGTGCCGATGCGGACCAGGTCCTGGGGATCTCTCCCCCGCCGCAGCTCGATCCCCGCCGGCGCCGGGCGGGAGGCCGCCGCCGTCGGGGCCGGGCCCTTCCTCGCGGGGCCGAGGCCGCAACCGGCGAGGCCCAGGGCGAGGACCGCGACCGGGAAAATCGACGCGCGGCTCAGAGGACTGTCCCCCGCAGGATCAGACTCGCCACTGTGAAGTAGATGATGAGGCCCGTTACATCCACCAGCGTTGCGACGAAGGGGGCCGAGGCGCTGGCGGGGTCGAAGCCGAGCCGGCGCAGGACGAACGGGAGCGAGGAGCCGATCAGGGTCCCCCAGAGGACGACGCCGACCAGGCTCATCGCCACGGTGAAGGCGATCAGCAGGCCGTGCGGGCCATAGGAGCCGAACGCCCGGTGCCAGATCAGGATCCGCGTGAAGCCGAGCGCCCCGAGGATCGAGCCGAGGCCCAGCCCGGCGCCGAGCTCGCGCCGGAACACCCGCCACCAGTCGCGCAGCCGCACCTCGGAGAGCGCCAGGGCGCGGATGATCAGGGTCGTGGCCTGCGATCCCGAGTTGCCGCCGCTGCTGATGATCAGTGGGATGAAGATCGCCAGCACGGCGGCGCGGGCGATCTCCTTCTCGTAGTACCCCATGGCGGTGGCGGTCAGCAGCTCGCCGAGGAAGAGGGCCGAGAGCCAGCCGCCGCGCTTGCGGATCATCTCCAGCATGCCGACCTGAAGGTAGGGGGCGTCGAGCGCCTCGGAGCCGCCCATCTTCTGGATGTCCTCGGTGGCCTCCTGCTCGACGACGTCGACGATGTCGTCGACGGTGACGATCCCCTTCATCCGCCCCTCGGCGTCGAGCACCGGGATGGCGATCAGGTCGTGGCGGGCGAAGAGCTGGCTGATCATCTCCTGGTCGGTGTCCTCGGCGACGGTGACGAGGTCGGTCTTCATCACGTCGGCGACCCGCTTGTCGCCGGGGGCGGTGAACAGCTCGCGCAGCGACAGCACGCCGAGCAGGTGCTGGCGGGGGTCGAGGACGTAGGCGTAGTTGATCGTCTCGACGCTCTGGCGCGCCTGCATGCGCAGGTAGCCGATCGCCTCGTCGACGGTCATGTCCGGCCGCAGGCGGGCGTAGCGGGGGCTCATCAGGCCGCCGGCGTCGTCCTCCTCGTAGGCGAGCAGGGCATTGACCTCGCGGCGGGTGGTGGGATCGAGGAGCGCCATCAGGTCGGCGCGCTCCTCCTCCCGGGCTTCCTGGAGGAGGTCGGCGGCGTCGTCCGGCGCCAGCAGGCGGAGCCAGGCGCGGCGGATCGCCGGCGGCGACTGGCGGACGATCAGCAGTTGATCGGCGGCCCGGAGGTCGAGGAAGAAGTCCTGGGCCGCTTCCGGAGAGAGGAAGCCGAAGCTCTCGAGGCGCTCCTCCGGCGACAGCAGCCGCCAGGCTTCGTGGAGCTCATCCGCGCTGATAGTGATCGCCGCCATGGCTGCGTACGATACCGCAGCGGGGGCCCTGGGCTGTCCTGCTTTTCGGCGGATTGCGCTTCTTGGAGTGAGGGAGAGAGAGCAGGACGAACAGGGACTGACACGGACGAACACGGACTCGCTGGACTGCTCGTCGATGCTCGTCGCACGGCGTGGTCAGGAATGGGAGAGCCGCCCGGGAGCTTATAGATATCGAT
>DASWQX010000655.1:0-12364 GCA_036403495.1 Thermoanaerobaculia bacterium | reverse complement strand
GCGAGCGGCAGGATCGAGTGGTGGAAGCCTTGAGCCAGCGCCGAGCCGTGCCCCGAGAAGCGCGCGCGGCTCTCGGCGTCGGCGTCGAGGATGGCGCGGTAGACCTCCGGCCGCTTCTGCTCCATCCAGGCGAGGAGAGTCGGGCCGAAGTTGAAGCTGATCTGCGAGTAGTTGTTGACGATCCGCTCGATCCGGTGGTCGCCGTCGAGGATCCGCGAGGCCGCGTTCGGCGCGTAGCACTCGGCCGTGATCCGCTCGTTCCAGTCGTGGTAGGGGTGCGCCGAGTCCTGGACCTCGATCGCCTCCAGCCAGGGGTTCTCGCGCGGCGGCTGATAGAAGTGGCCGTGGATACAGAGATAGCGCTGCATGGGAGGGTGGATCGTAGCAGAGGGGGCGTGGACGCCGATTTCGTGTATCCTGCCGACCACAGCGAAAGCTCAATCAGGACATGCTCTCACCCCGCTGGCTGCCGGCCGCCCTCGCCCTGATTCCGTTCGTCCTCGCGGTACGGATGGAGCGCGAAGCCGCGCCGGAAGACGAGCCTCGGGGCGACCTCGGCGACCTCGTCCGGCGGATCCAGGCCGGCGATCCGGCCGCGGAGAGCGAGCTCGTTTCCCGCTTCAGCCGCGGCCTCCTGCTGATGCTCCGCCGCCTCGTCCAGAACCCGGCCCTGGCGGACGATCTCCACCAGGAGACGTTCGCCCTGGTCCTGGCGAAGATCCGCAAGGGCGAGGTGCGGGAGCCCGAGCGGCTCGCCGGCTTCCTCCGGAGCACGGCGCGCAACCTGTTCATCGCCGACCGCCGCAAGGAGGCGCGCTACCGCTCCCTCGACGAGGGCCGGGAGGAAGACGAGGGCGCGCGCCCGGAATCCACTCTCGCCGATCAGGCCCCGGCGCCGCTCGACCGCGTCCTGGCCCGGGAGGAGGCGCGGCAGGTGCGGCGGCTCCTCGACGAGCTCCGCTACGACCGCGACCGCCAGCTCCTCCTCCGCTTCTACCTCTCGGACGACGACAAGGAGGAGATCTGCGCGGACTTGGGAGTCGAGCCGGAGCGCTTCCATCAGATCCTGTTCCGGGCTCGCGAGCGGCTGCGGGAGCTCTGGGAACGGGCGGAGAAGCGGCAGCGCTTTTTCGCCGGCACGCAGAGAATTGTCGGCAGGATCGGCGGCGATCGCGCACAGAGCGAATAGGGTACGAAGCGAATGGACCATCAAGACATCGATTCCGGCAATATCGCCGAGCGCTACGTGACCGGCCGCCTCAGCCTTGAGGAGGCCGCGAGCTTCGAGGAGCACTACCTCGACTGCCCGTCCTGCTGCGCCCGCGTCGAGGCCGCCGAGCGCCTCCAGCGTGGGCTCCGGCGGCTGGCCGAGGAGTCGGCGGTCCGCCCGCCCTCCTCCGCGGCCTGGAGCCGCTCGCCGCGGCTGGCCCTGGCGGCGGCGGCCCTGCTCGCGATCGGTCTGGTGCCGACGTGGCTGGAACGGAATCAGATTCAGAGCCTGCGCTCCGACCTCGCCGCCTCGCGCGACGGCGTGGCCAGGACGCAGGCGGTCGAGAAGGAGCTCCAGCAGACCCGGCGCGACCTCGCCGCCGAGGCCGGGAAGCGGGCCGCCCTCTCACAGGAGATCGCGGCGGACCGCCAGCCGCAGACCGGCATCCCTGTCCTCGCGCTGACGCCGATCCGTGGAAATGCTTCCGAAGGGCCCGTCCGCACCCTCAAGCTGCCGGCCCGGCCGGGCTGGGTCGGCTTCTGGGCGGAGCCGGGCGACACCGGCTTTCCGGCCTACCGGGCGACGCTCCGTTCCGAGCAGGGCACCGTCGTCTTCCAGGCCTCCCACCTGACCCTCAACGACCTCGGTGCCCTGCTCGTCACGGTCCACTCGACCACGCTCGTCCCCGGCTCCTACCGGCTCGACCTCGAAGGCCTCCCCAAGACCGGCGCTGCGGTGCCGGCCGGCCGGTTCCCGTTGCGGATCGAGCCGCCGTAGGGGTCCAAAGCAAAGCGGCGGGCGCCAGCCCGGAGACCGGCGGCCCGCCGCGGCTCCTCCGCTGGCGGCTATCCAGGGAGCGGTCCGGCTTCCTTCTTGATAACCTCGCTCAAGGCCGCGGTAATGGAGTCGCGCTGGGGGATCCCCTGCTTCACCGCGTCATAGTACGCCGCGACGGCCTTGGTCGAATCCTTGGGAACCTTGGGAGGCGGATTGTTGAACGGATCCTTGAGCGGGTCGAGCGCGCCGTTGACGTACAGGTTCGCATACTGATCCGTGCCTATGATGAGCTGGCCCGGCTCCTTGCCCACCGCGACCTGGATCGTCGACTTGAAGACGCCAGCGTCGAAGTAGTTGGCCTCCGAGGCGAGGATCCCGAAGTTGCCCGAGACCATCGCGTTGACCTGGTCCTGGGGGGTAGGATTGGGATCGCCGTTCCCCCAATTCTCGAGGACGTTGTTGAACGCATGGACGAAGGTCCGTTGCGAGCTCCGCGGTTGACGCCGCCGGACGGTCTCGAAATAGTTGCGGTACACCGTCGCATAGGCGTTGGTCTCGCGGTCCCCGGGGTTCGGGTTCTTGTCGTCGCCGCCGCCGGTCCCGTGGATCCCGAGCGCGCCGTGGTCTCTGCCCGCGTTCGGGCTCCGGTCATGGAAATGGCAGTGTGAGATGGTGATCAGGAGGGGCGGCTCGCCCTTCTTGTCGCGGGTATTCGTGGTGACGCTCAGGTCTTTGTACGCTTCGAAGGAGCAGTGATCGATCCAGAACCCTATCTTCCCGCGCCCCTCGGTGGCATCGATCGAGATGGTGTCATACGGCTTGCTCGACCCGTCGGAGTCGAACCGCAGGTTGGTCAGCCAGATGTTGTCGGCCTTCGTGCAATCGAAGATCAGATGATTCAGATTGATGACGGCGCCGCCTTCAGCCCGGATGGTGAGGTTCTTGGCGGTTACGGTCAGCTCATCCTTTTCTTCTTTTGGCGCGTAAGGCTCGATGTTGGTCGTGATCAAGATCTCCATGGCGCGGCCCTTGGCTGCATTGGCCTCCTCGATGGCTTCCTTCAAGGTGCCAGATCCGCTGTTTTTCCCGTTCTTTACCTTGATGCGGCCGGGATTCTTACCGCCGCCTGTCACATTCTTTCCAAATCCTATCGCGCTCATTTTGATTCTCCTCGGCAGAAACAGGGTTATGTCTTGGGATCCACAGTGGCCCGACACCGGCCGGGCTGCGGCAGCACTGGCCGGAAACGTTCCGCACGCGGCTCGGGGTTCCGGGCCGGCTCTGTCCTTGCGGTCCTTGTTGTCCTTGCGGTCCTGAGGTCCTTGCTCAGACTCGGGCACCGGAGCGGCAGCGCCGGGCAGAAGCCCGGCGCCGCCGCAACTGCCGGGCTGAGTTTAAGACCAACTTCCTGAGCCGGTACCCGACCCAGCTACAGTAGATACTGAACCCGCCTGAAAGTGCCCGAGCAGATTCCCGTTTGAGTCAAAGAAATAAAACGCGGTGTAAGCTATCTCAGCCGTGAATGCCCAGTCAGTTGTTTGTCTATAGAGCTGATCCAAGGTAGATGCACCTGCCAAGTATACATCGCCGAATAAAGCGCCGCCACCAGGAGAACTTGCACCGTAAGCGGAACCATTGAATGATTTCCCGCCCCTGATGGTACATTGTCCTTTTACATAGAAAATCAGACTGGCAAGCGCACCCGTCGCCGCGTGCGCAGTGGCGGCTTTCAGTTGGGATTCTGTGATTTTTTCGAGACTTTCAACCGTACGCCTCACAACATCTTCGCTCAACTTGCCCGTGAGCTGTTCCTTGAAATTGTCGGCCAATTGATTCGAGCTGCCACTCGTAACGCTCATAGATTTCTCCTACTAATGGTCGCGGAATTGTTAAAAGTTAGTCAAGGCTCCGCTACGACTTGCCTAACCGTTTTGACCCCAGCGAGCAGGGCCGCCTTTGCCATCAGATTGCGAAGCAGCAACGCCATCGTTCTATATGTGCAAGCATTCTCTCCTCTCTAGTGAATTGGCTGGTTCGGGCTCGTCGCCCGCGTCTCGCGCCTCGCGAGTCGCTTCGTCTCGGTAGTGAGGCGCCGGCGCGGTTTGTTCCAAGAAATCTTCGCGGATGGTAGAGTCCCCTCATGGAACGGGGACAACGGTGAGCGCGGTGAGCGAGCCGAAGACCAAGCGGCAGGGACCGGCGGCCGGCAGGGCGGGGACAGCCCCGGCCTTCGGGCGCGCGCGGAACCGCCACCGGGCTTCAGCCTCCATTAGTTCCGGCACGCGTGTATATAGGGGGCTGAGCGCGCAAGCGGTCGGGCAGTGGCCGCCATATAATGGAGAGCGGCCACTATATAGACGGGAGTCCTCGATCCTCTGCGGAGGCTACCGTCTATATAGATGCCTCACGTCAGTATATGGCGGTGGGTGCCCGCCATATACATGGCCGCGGGAATTATATGGCCCGCACCGCGCGAAGCCGGTGGCGGTCAGCGCGCTATATACTGCGGACACGGAACTATCGATTCCGGACCCCCAGTGCCCGCTCTAGCACCTCCCGCCATATAGACTCCAGAGAGATTCATATGAAGAGCGCTGGTGGGAACGCCTCCGCGGTCTCTTCCTATATACTTCCCACCGGCAAACCAATGTCCAGGAAGGAGCGGCCGTGTTCACCAGCGTGAATATCGACGAGGACCTATTCATGAAGGCCTGGAACCTCTCCGGCCTGAAGACCAAGAAGGGGCTGTTCGAGGAAGTGCTGAGGGTGTACGTCCGCCTGAGCGAGCAGGCGCAGGTGCAGACCTTGCGCGGCAAGCTGGTGTGGAACGGGGATCTCTCCGAGGTCCGGGAGGAGCGGGGTGCAGGTTCTCGTTGACACTTCCGTCTGGCTCGACTACTTCACGGGCGGCGCCACGCCCGAGACCGACCATCTGCACGACCTCCTCGGCCGCTCTCCTCTGCTGGTGGCGGACGTCGTGCTGATGGAAGTCCTCCACGCGCTCCCCGACGAGATCCACCGCAAGCAGGCCCGGGAAGCCCTCGGCAAGCTCTGGCTGATCGAGATGTCAGGCTTCGACCTCGCCGAGAAGACCGCGGTGAACTACCACACCCTCCGAGCCCGCAATATCCCCGTCAACACCGCCGAATGCCGCATCGCCACCTTCTGCCTGGACCAGGGCTTCGCGCTCCTCCACTCCTCGCCGGGGTACGAGCCGTTCGAGAAGCATCTGGGGCTGCGGGTGGCGCGGCGGTAGGGAAACGGAAGAGTTGGGGCGCTAGCCCCTGGAGGCAGGTAGCATGCAGCAGATTGCAGGAATTGATGGCTGCCAAGCACGGTGGCTCGCTATTGCTCACGTGCCCGGCTCTACGGTGTTCGAGGCGAAGGTTCTGGAAACTGGCGAGCTTCCGGCTCAACCATGGGCGCTGGCCGCCATCGACATCCCTATCGGCTTGCCCGACAGCGGCCGTCGTGAAGCCGACCGAGCGGCGCGCACATTTATCGGCCCTCGCGCCAGCAGCGTGTTTCCTTGCCCCATCCGGCCGGCTTTGTACGCAAATACCTGGCAAGAGGCGTGCGACATCACGTACCAACGTAATGGTCATCGCATTTCGAAGCAAACGTTCGCAATTCTCCCGAAGATTCGAGGTGTCGATGAATGTGTGCGTTCAACGGACCTCAGGCAACGCTTGTTTGAGATCCATCCGGAGGTCTCATTTGCATCTTGGCAGAATGCCCAGATGCATCATGCGAAGAGGGATGTACGAGGCCATGAGCAACGACGGGCTCTCATCGCGAGGCATTTCGGTCCGGAGGCGTTCGCGAATGTCGTAGCGCAGATCGACACGCGTAACGTAACCGCGGACGATATAGCCGATGCCTTCGCGGCTCTATGGTCCGCTGAACGACGCTTGGCCGGAACCGCTCAACGATTGCCAGAGGTCGAGGCCGTCGACTCCCATGGCCTTCCAATGCACATCTGGTACTAGTCGCAAGGTCGTATCGCGGTACGCCGCCAATGAGAAGGCCTTGGCGGAGCGCCAGCCCCGCCAGGGGCGAAAGGAATTAGCCCGGCGGCGTAAGCCCCGGGGATGGGTGCAACGCGCGCCATGGAAGCCCCGCCAGGGGCGGCATGAGGTGCGCCGGTTCGTCAATGTCGCTGCCCATGCCGAGCGTTGGCATTGATTAGGAATAGGCGCAAGATTGCAAATATGACACGAGGATGGAGAGCCCAAATTGATTCTAAGATTACGCAAAGGCTACGAAAATGTCGATCTCTGCTATGAACACGGCTGCGACACGATTTGCGCCGAAAAATACGAAGCCGAAATCATCGACGGCGCTGCCGTAGTCCGCTTTTCACTACGCCCCATTGATGACAACCAGCGCGACGACGAAGACAACATTCACACAAAAGATCTACAATCTGTAGTCATCAATGACTCGTATGCCGTCAAGCGATTGCTCAGCTTCATTGGTCCCCGGAGGCACGAGTTCTCTAGGTGGAGGCTCGAGGTCACTTCCCGCGAGAATTTGTTCAAGTATGCCGTCATATCTAGGAAAGCACCACCCGGCGGCCTTGAACTCACTGTGCAAGCAGGTGACGAAACGTTCAGTCCATTAACCGGACAATTGAAATGAAAGTATACCACCTCGGAAAGCCTGAAATAGAGCAACTGACAATGCTCCCAGAGACGGGGATGGGGTTTCAGATAGTTGAAGCCATATGGCAAGGGAACCTCATTACGCTTCTTGTGATCAACTCGGAGCTGGCCCTAGATCTGTCGACCCTCTATATTGAACCAAGCGAAAAACCGGCGACTATCGCCAAAAATGAGGCTCGCATTATAGAAGCACTGAAGGAGCCTAGACAGACAATCATCGCAGCGCCGGGACCTCACTCCTTTAGATTATTGAATACAAGAGTCCAAAGCACTTCCTTTCCGGCGGGCAGATCGATTCTGGCGGCGAGACCCAGTGGCTTAGTGAAAGATGACATCTTGACTGTCCCTCGGACCTTTCACCGCTTTTCAGCATTCAACCCGGATAGGAGGGTGGACCCGAAGACCGGCGACTTTGTTCCTGGTACGTATGCAGCTCCAGAAAAAGAAGTCCCTCTGGCTCCAACGGGATTTGCAGCGGTAGGGCGCTTTGCACTACCCAATACGCTTCCAGCGTCACATCACTATGTGATTAGTGCACCACCAGGAACCAACGTCTCCTTTGGAACAGTTGCGCCGGCGTTCTCTCAATCAGGCGGGGGCGTCGAGGCGTTCTTCCCAAACGCTGTTGTAAACCAAGTGCCTCGCATTCATCCGTCCAAGATTTCAGATGAATAGAGGGGGACAGCCCGGAGGGCGGGCTTAGTCCAGCCTGGCGTTTCAACGCCAGGTGAGCGAAACCGCAAATCAATCCAAGCCCTGGAAGGGCGGCCGATTCTCCGCCAATCGGCCACCCCTGCGGGGTTTGGGAGCTTTGATGACGTCCGTACCTGCGGTTGAAACCGCAGGCTGTTCAAAGCCCGCCCTGTGGGCGATCCCCCTCCCGCTCAGCAGGCAGGCGTCAGGGAGAAGACATCACAGTCCGGCTAACTCCTGCCGCCCCTGGCGGGGCTGTTTGGAGATCGGGGGAACCATGGACCCGGACCTCACGGTCCGGGCTAATTCCTTTTGCCCCTGGCGGGGCTTGAATCCCACGGTTCAGCCGGTCATGACGGGCCACCAGGGCTGCCGAAGTCCCTGCACCGCCGCAGGCTTCGAAGGCGATCCCCCTCCCGCTCTCGTCCCCCTTCTCCTTCAGGAGAAGGGTCGGGGATGAGGTCGCAGGCCGCGGAGGCCGATCGAAGGTTCCCGTAAAATTTCTTGAGATCTTTCGCCCTCTCCCTTCACCCGGTTGAAGACGCACCCCGGGCCGCTGGGTCCGGGAGGACGACTGAAACCATTCACGGGAAGGGAGAGATCTCATGAGCACGGAAGGACATCGCCAGGGAGTGCTGGTCGAAGTGAAGGCGTCGGAGGCCCGGCGCCTGATGCAGAGCCCGATCGAGGCCGGCGGCATCGGCTTCGAATGGGAGGAAGTGTTCCGCGGACCGCTTTCGATCTCCGCGCTGGAGGACACGCAGGAGACCACGTGGCTGCTGGCGCAGCCGGAAGCTGGACATCCCGAGCTCCAGGGGTGGGATTGGGCGCACCTGCTGCGGCGCAGCCTGCCGGAGGATCTGGTGGCGGCCGGCGCGATCGTCGATCTCGCTCCCAACCTCGTGCCCGTTCCGCCGCAGGTGGCGCTGCCGGACCTCGGTTATGACGAGCTCGAGGGACGCAGCGGTCCGCCGCGGCCGGACCTCAACTGCGTGTCGACCCCTCAGGACTCCGCATGGCCTGTCGGCTCGGGCGTCGCCTGGCATCTGCGGGACGACTACACCCAGCTCGCGCGAGCCCGGCAGCGGAGCCGGCCCGAGCCCGGCGGCCGGCGGGTGCGGATCGGGCACATCGACACGGGCTACAGCCCGGACCACACGACCTGCCCACGCCACATGCGGCGCGACCTCGGATTCAACTTCTGGCGCAACAATTCGGACACCACGGACAACAATGGCGGCCTGTTTCAAGGCCATGGCACGCGCACGCTCAGCGTGCTCGCCGGCAACCGGGTTCGCGTTCCCGGGTTCGACGATGATCTGGGCGGGGCTCCGGAGGCCGAAATCGTTCCGATCGTGGCGGACGGCAGCGTGATCATCTCGAATATCAATCTCGCGTACTGGGCTCGCGCGGTCGAGCACGCGCTCCTTCGGGAGTGCGATGTCGTGTCGATCAGCGCGGGGGGACTCTGGGTGGATGGCGGTGTGATCGAAAGAGCGCTCCAGGAGGTCGAACGGCGGGGCGTGGTGGTCGTGGCGGCGGCGGGAAACCGTTTCTGCGGCCCGGGCGACATGGTGTGGCCGGCGCGCTATCCGACGGTCGTCGCCGTCACGGGCGCGATGGCGAATCATGAGCCGTACTACTACCTCTGCAGCGCGCGCTACTACAGCAGTTGCTACGGTCCCACGTCGGACATGGGCCACGCCATCGCCGCCTATGTGCCCAACATCACCATCGCGAAGTATGGCTGCCCCTCGGTCCTCGACCACAACGGGGACGGCACGTCGCACGCGACTCCGCAGGTCGCGGCGGCCGCCGCGCTCTGGCTCCAGAAGCATGGCCACCGGTACTCCGGAGCCCGGCGCTCGCAGGCGGCACGCCGAGCGCTCTTCGCGACCGCCCACAAGAGCTCCGGCAGGGAGTGGATGTTCGGGAACGGCATTCTCAAAGCCAACGCCGCCCTCGACCATGTTCCGGGCGAGGCGGAGCTCTCGATGGCGGAGACCGCGGCGGCGCCCGAGCTCACGGCGATCGAAACGACGCCGGAATTCGAGCGCCTTCCCGAGCTGGCCCAGCGGATGGTCAGGCGCGAGGCGCTGGACCGGCTGCACCGTTCGCCGGAGCTGCGGGAAGCCGCCGCGACGGATTTCGTGGCGGCCACCTCGCAGCAACGCGTGTCGACCGATCTGCGGCGGCTGATGGCCGGCGCACCGGCACTCTGACGCGGGGACGTAGGGGCGGCCCTGCGTGGCCGCCCCTCCGAAATCCCCCGCCCCGCCCGGGCATGAATGCCCGGGCGGGGGCGGGCGTCCGAACGAGACGCCCGCCCTCTTCCGCACCGATCAGTCGCCTTTCTCCCCGCCCCCCCCAACTCCACCGGCGGTATCTTCCGCCGTCCAGGACCCACCGATCGGAGTCGGAATCTTCGGTACGTATACGAGCTGGAGCCGGATCTCGTAGCCGCCCAGGTCGATGCGGTTGGTGCCCTTGTTGTATTTCCCGATTGGGAAGGGCACACCGCCGCCACAGTCGACCCAGACCTCATCCTCCGATCCAGAAAACCTTACCTGCGTTTTCTCCAGGCACGTCTTGGAGTCCGAAAACTGAATGGTCCATATCCTCCCGCGACCCGCGAAATCTTCAAAGGGCATGATCGATTCCTCCTGGTAATGAATGAGCGTTCAACGGCAGGGTGAAGCCCGGACGGCGTGGATCTCAAGTTTTTTTGAGCGCGGACAGCCCTCACTGCCAATCCCCTTGCAGGATGAAGGCTCCCCAGTAGGCAGGGTCGCGGAAGCGGGGCTGGCGCGAGAGGGCGAGGCGGGCCTTGCGCAGCGCGGCGGCGGGACGCAGGCCTTCGATCCAGAGGGCGTGGTAGAACGAAGTCATGAGCGTGGCCGTGGCGCGGTCGTCGATCCACCAGAGGCTCGCGACCACCCGCGGCGCTCCGGCGTAGAGGAAGCCGCGGGTGAGCCCGAGGAGCCCTTCGCCACGGACCTCCTTGCCGAGGGCCGTCTGGCAGCCGGAGAGCACCACGAGGTCGGCCGCCAGGTCGAGATCGTAGATGTCACGCAGGCCGAGGAACCCTTCCTTCGGCTGGCCGTCCGGTCCGACGCGGGAGAGGGCCAGGCCCGAGAGCTCCGGCCGCGCGGCGTCGAAGAGGCCGTGGGTGGCGAAGTGAATATAGCGGAAGTCGCGCAGGCGTCCGGAGAGGGCGAGGTCGCGGCTCGCCGCGAAATCGAGCTGGGTGGTGACCTCGCCCTTCGGCGCCAGCGCGGCGATCCCCAGCGCCTCTTGCCGGGAAAAGTGGAGACGATTCAGGAGGAGGCCCTCCGAGCCGCTCCCGTTCCGTTCGCCCGAGACGGCGGGACCGCTCTGCCGACGGCTGGCGACGCGGGGATCGTCCGATCGAAAGACCGGATCGGCAAGGACGATGGCCAGCTCGCGCGCCGGCGGCCTCCTTGCGAGCTCCCGCCGCTCGGCCGCGAGGACGGAGGCCGACGGCAGCTCGACGACCTCGTGTTTCGCGAGGAGAGGAGCCGTCCCCCCCGGCTCGGGGAGGACGTCGAAGGGGATGTAGCTCAGGGCGCCGTCGGCGACGATCGCCAGGCGATGGCCGGCGAGCCGATCCGCGATGGGGCCGAGGAGCATCCGGCTGAGCGTCCGTCCGAGCCGCGTGCGGCGTCCCTCGTCGCCGCCCGGCGTGCTGAGGGCCTGCTGGAAGGCGCGGGCGGCGCGCTCGATCTCGTCCCGGCCGGGAAGGACAACGGCCCGAATCCCAGGACCGCTGAGCGTCCAGAGCCAGCTCCGCTCGCGTCCGAGGAAATATTCGAGGAGAAGCGTTTTGGGGTCGAGAAGAGCCTGGATCTCCTCCGCGCTCGCGGCTCCGGGGTGCGTGAGATCGGCATAGCGCGGGTTCGTCCGGCGGATCTCGCCGTCCAGGACGTCGAGATCGGCCCGGATCGCCTCGCTTTCGATCGCCAGAGCCTTGCTTTCCGTTGAATCCCCCTTGCCGCGGCCGAGGAGGGCCTGGAGCCTGTCCTCCTTGAGGGCGAGGCGGTTTTCGAGGTCTTGCTGCCGGCCGCCAAGCGCCGGATCGACGCGGCTCCGGAGCTGCGCGCCGCTCTCTCGCAGCGTGTCGAGGAGGGAGCGCGCACGGGCGTTCTCGCTCGCTTCGAAAGCGGCGCGTTCGAAACCTTTTCCGGGGCGAGCAGCGGCGAGGCGCATCAGGATATCGACGCGAAGCTCAGGGAGGTCGCCGCGGGAGCCGAGAAAGGCGGCCCGGAGCTCCGGATTGCCCAGGCGGGTGCGGAGCGATTCGAGCGTTTCGATCGCAATTGCGGCGTCGCTCGCCGCGTCGTCGAGCTCCCCGTGGTCCCGCAGAGCGCGCGCCCGCGCGGCGAGGATCATGGTCTCGTTCACGCGGTCGCCCACGGCGCGCGCGGCGAGAAGCGCCTGCGGAAAGGTCGCCAACGCCTCCTCGGGCCGGCCGAGAGCGGCCAGAGCCTCTCCCTTCCAGCGCAGGGTCAGCGCCTCGTCGATGCGATCGCCGGTCTGCCGTTCGAGTGCCAGCGCCCGGTCGAGCTCGTTGAGCGCCTCCGCGGACCGGCCGGTCGCGGCCTCGGCCTCTCCGAGGTGGCCACGGGTGATCCCCTCGTTGCGCGCGTCGTGGGTGGCGAGCGCGACCGCGAGGGCCTGATCGTAGAGCGTGATCGCCTTGCCCGCCGCGCCGCTCGTGCGTTCCAGCCAGCCGAGGCTGTTGAGCGTCACGATCTCGCCCCGCCGGTCCTCGACCTTGCGGCGGAGCGCCAGGGCCTGATTCAGATAGAGCCGCGCCCGTTCCGCTTCGCCGAGGGCGCTGTAGGCCACCCCCAGGTTGTTCAGGGTGGCGGCCTCCTGGCGGCGGTCGTCCAGGGTGGCGAGGATCTCCCGGGCCTCGCCGTAATTCGCCAGCGCATCGTCGATCTCCCCCAGGCTGCGATGTAGGACGGCGAGGATGATGAGCGCCTGCGCCTCGCCC
>DASWQX010000654.1:0-13611 GCA_036403495.1 Thermoanaerobaculia bacterium | reverse complement strand
ACCAGCTCACCGACACCCCCTACCTGACGCGCGGCGACTACGCCCGCGTCTTCCGCCTCACTGCCGAGGAGGTCAACGACCACGGCTACTTCCTCACCCGCACCTCGAAGGCCGTGCGCGACCGCTGCATCGAGGAGGGGTCGCCGATCGCCCGCGCCAGCGTCAACTTCATCCTGCGCGGCATCACCTTCGGCGGCCACCGCTTCGGCCAGAACGGCTCCGAGGAACCGCTCGACCTCGGCGCCTGCTTCTTCCGCAACGTGGTGAGCCTCTGCGACACCGCCGGCATCGCGCTCGACGACCACGAGCGGGAGACGCTCTCGGACTGGATCCTCGGCGAGCTGCGGGCGGAAGAGGGGCCGGCGCACGCGGGACGCCATCGGGAGGAAGCGGGCGATGAGGAGGCCGTCGCCGCCGTGGCGTCCGGCGGCCGGGACGACTCCGGGTCGGACGAGAGCTGAGCCATGGCCACGCTCTGGCCCCTGGAGGAAGGTGAGGCCGAGGAGCTGTTCGCGCTCCCGGCCGCGGATCGCGCCATCCAGTTCTTCCAGCTCCTCGCCGATTGGGAGGAGGCCTGGGGGCTCAAGGACGCCCAGGGCTGGGTGGTCGACAAGAAGTCCGACGCCCTGCCGCTCTGGCCCCACTCCGAGCTCGCCGAGATCTGCGCCATCCAGATCTGGCCGGACGCCACCCCGGAGGCGATCTCGCTCGACGACCTGCTGATCGACCTCCTCCCCCTCCTCGCCGCCGAGAGCCTGAGCCTCGCCGTCTTCCCCTCCCCCACCGATCCCGGCCTGCTCCTGTCGCCCATCGAGGCCGCGGACCGGCTGGAGAGCGAGCTGCAGATCGCAGAGTAGGGCCTGCTACCATGAAGGCCACCATGGCGACGGCTGAGATCGGAGTTCCGGAAAGGTTACCCTTCCTCGAAAGCATCTCCTGGTTCGACCGCGACTACCGCACTCTCTCACCGCTGGACATGCTGAGGCGGTACGAGGCGAGCTGGCGCTGGATGGGCTCCCTGACTGATCCCTCACCTGAGGAAAAGGCCTTTATTCGGGAGCTGATCCAACGGTATAGCAGCAGTCTTGACGTTGAGAACCTATGGTGAAAAAGCTTTCCATCCGAGTCTCCCGCCAGGGGCTCCACGACGTGACGGACGAGGTGCGGGCGGCCGTGCGCGAGAGCGGCGTGGGCGAGGGGCTCTGCACGGTGTTCATCCAGCACACCTCGGCGAGCCTGACGATCCAGGAGAACGCGGACCCCTCGGCCCGCCAGGATCTCGAAACCTGGCTGAACCGCCTGGTCCCCGAGCGCGATCCGCTCTACACCCATACCGCCGAGGGGCCGGACGACATGCCGTCGCACATCAAGGCCATGCTCACCGCGACCTCGCTCGCCATCCCCGTCCTGGACGGCGATCTCGGGCTCGGCACCTGGCAGGGAATCTATCTCTGGGAGCACCGCCGCCATTCCGGAGCGCGCAAGCTGCTGGTGCACGTGGGGACGTAGGGCGACCGCGGGTCGCCCCTACAATCTCCGGCGCTAAGTATCTACTGAACGAAGGTTGTAGGGGCGACCCGCGGTCGCCCTCGCACCCTACCCCGCCGGCTTCGCTTCCTTTTTCCCGTCCAGCTCCTCGATCAAGGCGTCCGACGCCGGCCGCTCCTTCTGGAGCCTCGCGGCGACCTTCTCGGCGTCGCGGAAGGCTCGCAGCACGTTGAGCCCCGCCAGCTTCCCGAGATCCTCGTCGCTCCAGCCGCGCCGCATCAGCTCGGCGAACAGGCTCGGATAGTCGGCCACGCTCTCCAGGCCCAGCGGCAGGCTCTCGACGCCGTCGAAGTCCGAGCCGATCCCCACGTGGTCGATCCCCGCCACCTGCCGCACGTGCTCGACGTGGTCCGCCACCTGCTCGAGAGTGGCGCGCGGCGCGGGATGCGACTTGCGCCAGCCGTTCGCCTCCCTCTTCACCCGCTCGGGATCGCCCGGATAGAGCGCCTTTAGCCGCGCCTCCTCGGCGTCGTTCGAGGCGTTCCATCCCCGCGCCGCCTCGGATACGAAGGAGGGGACGAAGGTCACCATCACCACCCCGCCGTTCTTCGGCAGCAGGCGGAGCACGTCGTCGGGCACGTTGCGCGCGTGGTCCACGAGCGCCCGGGCCGAGGAGTGCGAAAAGACCACCGGCGCGGCCGAAACGGCGATCGCCTTTCGCATCGTCTCCGGCGCCACGTGCGAGAGGTCGACCAGAATGCCGAGCCGGTTCATCTCGCGCACCACCTCCTCGCCGAAACGGGTGAGGCCTCCATGCTGGGGCGCGTCGGTCGCCGAATCGGCCCAGTCGGTGTTCTTGGTGTGGGTGATCGTCATGTAGCGGGCGCCCGCCGCGTAGAGCACGCGCAGCGAGGCCAGGGAGTTGTGGATCGAGTGCCCCCCCTCCATGCCGATCAGCGACGCGATCCGTCCCGCCTTGTGGATGCGCACGACGTCGTCGGCCGTCAGCGCCAGCTCGAAGGTGTCCGGGTAGCGCTCGGCCAGCCGGTGGACGTCGTCGATCTGCTCCAGCGTCGCCTGGACGGCGTCGGCGCCGATGAGCTCGACCGGGATGTAGACCGACCAGAACTGGCCGCCCAACCCGCCCTTGCGGAGCCGCGGGATATCGGTGTGCATGGGCGGATCGAGCTGCGCCGTGCCGGCCCGCAGATCGATCCTGTCCATATGGTTCTGAACCCGCTTGCGGTACTCCCAGGGGACGTCGTTGTGGCCGTCGACCAGCGGCACCTGGCTCAGCAGCTTGCGCGCCCTCTCGACCAGCGCCGGGTCCGGAGCCTTGTGGACCACCTCCTGCGCGCCAGCGGCCGCACCGCCCGCCAGCAGCGCGGCGAGCAGGAGGGCACCCGGCGGACAGCTCTTCCGTCGCATCATCTCGTCTCCTTGTCGATCGACGGATTCTACCCTCAACTCGCGGGCGACTCGCGCGTCGGTCCCGGCGAGCCCAGCGCGGACGCAGGCGCGCGGACCAACTGCACTCCCGTGACCACGAACCAGATCGCCTGGCCGAGCACCACCGCCGCCATGCCGTGCACGTCGAGCCGCAGATGGCCGGCGACGATGGCGAGAGTCAGCAGCGCGGCGACGAGACAGCCGTAGAGGGCGACGATACGCCCGAGTCCGCCGTTGCGCAGGGCCGAGAGCGACCAGAGCGCGATGGCCGCGGACGCCGCGACGGAGTAGATGCGGGCGAAGGCCTGATTGAACTCGAAGACGGCCCCCATGATGAGGCGGTACTGCGGAAAGGTCTCCGCGCCGTCGCGCACCATGTGGCGCAGGATGCCGGGGATAATGAAACCGCTGACGGCGGTCGCGTTGAGAACGGCGACACAGGCGAGGCCGAAGGTGACGAGAGCGGCGAAGGCGAGGCGGTCCGGGTTGGCCGTGCGCGTGAAACCGGCGAGCCGGCGCGTCAGGCCGCAGGCGCCGAGGAACATCACGAGGAAACTGACGATCGCGATCGAGTGCGCGATTCCCGAGACCAGAGCCAGATGCTCCGTCTGCCCAGGCGTGGCCGACGCCGCGCCCGTGGGGTGAATGGCCATGGTGAGAATGCCGCCGAGCGAGCCGGCGATGAGGGCGGTTCCGGACTTACGGTCGTCTGTCATGCAACGTACTATAGAGAGAAGTTTTGCCCGGGCACCCCGTTAGAGGACAAGATCACCCTGGTCCTCCCTGTCTCCGTCCCGGAGATTGCCAAATCTGGTAAGATCGGCACATGCTTGGAGGGCATCCGAGGTTCCGGCGCGAGGAGGATAAATTCTGTGGACCCGACATCACGGCAGCGTCGATACGATCGCGAGGAGGTCGCCCGGCGTGGCGACGAGATTTATGAGCGCGAGGTGCTCCCGCTCCTCCGTCCCGCGGATGAAGGGAAGTATGCGCTCATCGACATCGAGACCGCCGATTACGAGATCGACCAGGACGAGGTGGCAGCTTCGGATCGGCTCCTCGCGCGGCATCCGGACGCCCAGGTCTGGATGAGACAGGTCGGTTCCCGCTATGCCCGCCGGTTTGGACCACGCTTCCAGGCGACCGGGTTGACCGCATGATCAAGGGCCGCGTGAATGCCCATCGGGAAGCACTTGTTCCTCTCCCTTTACGCGGCTCTCAGGGAGAAGAACAGGCCATCGAGGCTGTGATTGACACCGGCTATAATGGTTTCCTCACACTGCCGCCGGATCTCATCATACGGTTGGGTCTGCCGTTTCTTCGGAGCAGCCGTGCCATCTTGGGTGATGGCAGCACCGTTGAGTTCGACATTCATGAGGTGATCTTGCTCTGGAACGGCCGCTTGCAGCGCATTCCAGTCGACGCCGCCGACGTCAATCCTCTCCTCGGCATGGGCCTTCTCTACGGCCACGAGCTCAACATCGAGGTGATAGAGAACGGCCACGCTCGCATCCGCGAGTTGGAGATATCCTGACTGCCGGAGTACCCCGGTCCCCTCACGCGAAAACCGGATCGCCGGCGGCGGCGCGCTCCCGCAGACTGGCGAGCATGTCCTTCTCGCTCAGATCAGCAGCCCACGAGGGGCGGAGCTCGAAGTGGGGCTGATCGACGATGGACTTCCAGTTCCCGCCCCACTCGAGCCCGAGGTCCGTGCCCAACGCACCCACCGCCTTGTACTTGACGGAGTCCGGAAGGTATTTTTGCCCTTCGAAAACCCCCACATCGAAGGCGATTCCGAAGTTGTGGTTCGAGTATCCGGCACGAGCGTTGGTGACTTTCGCTCCGGGCTTGGTGCGCCCCTGGGCGTAGAGCTCATCCTGCTCGGCATAGGTTCGCAGACCGCTGATGATCTTGATGCGGATGCCGCTGAGCGCGGCCTTTTGAACCAGCGCTCGCGCCAGCGGCTGAACCTGCGGCAGCAGAGTGGCGATCACCGCCTCGCTCCGGGCGTCGACGGTGTCGATGGCTTGTTCCGGCGGCTTGCCCGCCACGGTGGGCTTGACGACTTCAGCGTAGATCGCTCCCCAGGTTTCGGGCCCAGCCTTTCCGTCGGCCTGGACGCCGAGCTTCTTTTGAACGGCGGCCACCATCTCGTCAATCTTCATGGGCACCTCCTTCACGTTTAGATTTTCGAGTCCCCGGCACCGCGGCCTGCTGCGGATAGAAGATCGGCTCGTCGGGGTCGCGATGCCAGTCGTATTCAGCGGCCTTTGTCGCCACTTCGGCGACGGCGCGGCCGGCGAGGCGCTCGACGAGATAGAAACCCATGTCGGTGCCGGAGGACACACCCGCCGAGGAGACGTAGTGGCCCGCGTCGACCCAGCGCGAGACGTTGTCCCAGAGGACGCGCGGGCCCACGCTGGTCACCCATGCGAAGGAGGCATGATTGGTGGCGGCCGGCTTGCCGTCGAGGAGGCCGGTCGCCGCCAGGATCGCGGCGCCGGTGCAGACGGTTGACATGATCGCTACCCGCTCGTCCATCAACCGCACCCAATCGAGGAGCTCACGCCTCGCATCGGGGGGCTCGTCGGCGAGCAGGACACGCGTGCCGCCGCCGCCGGGGATCATCAACAGATCGATGCCCTTGTCGACCGCCTCGTCGCGGAAATAGTCCGGCGCCACTCGCGGACCGTTGTAGCTCTTCACCGGAGCCGGCGTCGCCGATCCTTCTCCGGCCGGCCGGCACTGGTTGGAAATGAAGACCACCTCGAACGGGTAGGGCGGCGGGCTGAAGTAGTTCGTGCCGATGAAGCGCGAAATGGTGAACGCCTCGGCGAACCCCCAGATGTCGATGGGCTCGAAGCCGTCGAACACCAGGATGCCGACGCGCAGCGTGCGGGGAAAACCATTCGTGTCGTTCATGATGCCTCCAGAGTAGCAGCTTCCTTGCCCGAGGGCCCCCGGGCCCGGAACGAGAATGGTAGATTGAGGAGGAGGAAATATCCCAATGAGCCACCCCGCTCCCTTCCGTCCCGAGGACCACGCCGTGTATCACGCCGAGAAGATGGGCAAGAGCACGCTCTTCCAGTCCGACCGCCTGCTGGTCGGCCTGAATTCGTTCGAGCCCGGCCAGGAGCACCGGCTGCACGGCCACGCGGGGATGGACAAGGTCTATTACGTGCTGTCCGGCCGCGGCGTTTTCCTGCTCGAGGGAAGGGAGGAGCCGATGGAGACCGGAATGATGCTGATCGCACCGGAGGGAGTGCTGCACGGGGTCCGCAACACCGGCTCCGAGCGGCTGCTGGTGATGGCCATCCTGGCGCCGTCGCCGTAGAGCGGAGCTGGAGGGTCTCCGGAAGGAGGCCCCCCCGGAGTCCTACACCTTTATGAGCAAGTACACCGGCCCGTGCAGATGCTGCAGGTGCCGGCATGGTGACCGTTCGCGACGCAAATGGTCTGGCAGTCGAACACATCGCACTGCGGATCCGGGTTGCAGGCGAAGACGGGGCTGCTGGCCAGGGCGCCGGCGGTGAGCAGGACGGCGACGGCGCACAGGATGAATCGCTTCATGAGGTCTCCTCTTTTGCAAGTGTCCCCTTGGGACATAGCTGTTTAGAAGCTCATCCTATCTAGAAATCCCCCTTCTTCTCCAGCACCGTCAGGGAGCGGTTCACCTTCTGCCAACCGACCTCGATGAGCCAGGACCAGGCCAGTGGCGGTTGTTGTTCCTGACCGGACTCCACCGCCACCTGGAACCAGCCGTCGGCATCCGCGAAGCGGCGTTCGCTGGCGGCCTTCACGCCCATCAACCAGCCGAGGCTCGCCAGCTCGCCGCGACCGAGAAGCGGATGACGCAGGATCTCGGCCGCGTCGATCCGGCCCGTGAGGTAGCGCGCGCCGCGAGCGAAGAAGTCGTCGCCCGGGTCCTTGGCGACCTCCGCCACCACCCCGTCCCAGCGCGGGCCGCGGGTCTCCCGCAGGTGCAGGAGCGAGGCCGCTTTCAACATCCGGATCAGGCCGGGCTTCATGCTCTCCTGGCCCTCCGGATACAGGCCGAGCAACAGCTCATATTTCCGCATCTGGTAGAGCGCCAGGGCGAAGTTGTGCGGGCGGTCGGCCATCCCTTTCTTCACCCAGTCGAGCGCCGCGTCCTTGCCCGACTTCTCCAGGATCAGGTCATAGGTGGCGAGCCGGATGGCGTCGCGCCACTCCGGCGCCGGATCGTGCAGACCGGCGAGGAGCGGCATCGTGATCGCCAGCCCCCTCTTCTCGCCCAGGGCGATGGCCGCCCGGGCGAGGATGTTCGGCGCGATCCCCGCCGCCACCATCTCCGAGAAGGCCCGCCGCACCGAGTCCTCCGGCGCCGTGGCGAAGGCCTCGGCGAAGGATTCCGGGAGGTATCGATTCCAGGCCGCCAGGAGGCCGTTGCGGTTCGCGGCGAGCTCCTTCGCCGCGGTGGCATCGTCGCCGAGCTGCCAGCGGGCGCGAGCGATCAGACCCGAGGTGTCCGAGGCGTTCCTCGGATACCGTTCGAGCGCGGCTTGAGCCAGCTTCAGGGCGTTCTCCGGATGATGGCGCGCCAGCTCGATGGTGGCGGCTTGCTGAAGGGTTTCCTCCTTGTATTGCTCGATCGCCGGCTCGATCGTCCTGAAGGCGCCTTCCGGGTCTCCCAGCGCCAACTGCAGCCGCGCCTTCTCCGTTTGCAGATGCGCCAGGGCAAGCGCGCCGTGATAGCTGCCCCGGCGGATCGCCGCCTCCTCGGCGGCGAGCGCGCCCCGCAGATCGCCGTTTTTCTCGAGGAGCCAGACCAGCAGATCCGGCCCCTGGTCGGGATCCGCGGCGAGCTCTTCATAGCGCGCGCGGACGAGCGCACCGTCGGCCTTGTCCAGTTTCGCCATCGCGGCGAGCGCCATGGCTCGCGCGGACTGCGGCATCGCCGGATCGTCGGCGATCTCGCGCAGCCGGACGGAATCCTCGCTCAGCTCCGCGGCCCGGGCCGGAAGCTCCTCGCTGAGGTGGGGCGCCCCCTCGGCCGCGGCCCGCGCGAACGTCTCGAACAGAGCGGGGCTGTTCAGGCTCCCCTCCGCCGCCCGCGCCGCGATCACCAGGTGGGACGGCCGGGTATCCAGCCGCGCGAACAGAGCCGGGATCGGTCGCCGGCGCAACGGCTCCGTGCTCTCGGACTGCCGCTTGATGACGACGGCGAGCTCGGCCAGCGGCGCGGGGCCGATCGACCGGGCCGACTCCATGAATTCGACCAGCGGGCGCGAATCCCTCGCGCCGTCGAGGGCCTGGCCCTTCAATTCGATCCAGCGCCGCAGCTCGGCCGCGGTTCCCGCGGCCGGCGTGGCGAGGAGCTCGGCCAGATGCCTGGCGGCGGGCCCCGACGCGATGTGCTCAACGACGTACGTCGCCTCCTGGAAAAGACCGGAATAGAAAGCGGCCCGGTATCCGGCCGGGAGCGCGGCGGCATCGATGGCTCCGGAGTTGTTACCCGAACTGAGCGAGCCGACCGCGGTCTCGAAATCGCGGGTCCGCGCCTCGACTGAGGATTCGTTCAGGCCGAGGAGCGACTTCATCTCGCCTTTGCCGCCGGAGGCCAGGAACGCGAGGGCCGCGAGGTCGCGGCCCGAAGCCAGCTCCGTCTCGTAGTCCGCCAACCGCGTCTCCAGCCCGCGGGCGGCGAGGCTCGTCTCGCCCTTGAACGGCGAGGCGAGGATCGCGGCGCGGAACCGCTCGGACTGGTGGCGTTCCGCCAGCAGCGCGAGGCGAAGAAAGTGACAGGGACGGTCCGCAGGACGCGCGGCACAGAGGGTCCCCAGGCGAGCCTCATCGCCCGCGGCATAGAGCCGGAGGGGGTCGTCCACGGCGAGCTTCGAGGCCGCGCGAGCGGCGGCGCCCTCATAGCCGAGCGCCCGGGCGATCAGCACCTCATCGCCGGCGACGCCCCGCATGGCGCTTCCCCGTTCGAGCGCCAGCCAGGCCCAGGCTTCGGCGAGGAGGGGATCGGCCTGATCGAGCGGGTCCACGGTCAGCGTGGAAAGCCAGGCGAGGCCCGCCGTCGTCGAGCGAACCCGCGCCTCATCGCCCTGCGCGTCAGCTCCGAGCTTGGAGAGAGCCGTCAGCAACGCCGCGGCATCCACCTCGCGGACAGCCCGGTCCAGGGCATCGCCGGCAATCTCGGGGTGGCCGGCCGATCCGGCCGCGGCCGGCGGCGGCCAACGGGCAGCCCAGCGCGCGAGCAGATCGGTCGCCTCGTCGAAGCTCGGAATCTCGGAGAGCGTACCGACCTCGTCCTGCCCCGAGAGGAGCCGCCACTTGCCGTCCTGAAACTCCGCCTGGACGGGCTCCGGCGGCGTGCCCTTGCGGAGCCGCTGCACCTCGGCCACCGCCAGAAGCAGGCGCCGGTCGGGGCGCGGGCGATAGCGGTCGCGCACCGCGACAGGCAGGCCGGCGGGCGCCACCGCGAGCAGCGGCTCCGCCTGCGGATGCCGCACCGGCCGCGGCTTCTGCACCGTCTCCGGCAGAGGCTCGTCATGGAACCAGGGGATGGCGCCGGACAGCCAGAGCGACGCGGCCAGCACGACGACGAGGGCACCGATGAGAGAGCCCCACACCAGGACCCGTCGCCGGCTTGGGGAGGGCTCCGCCGTGCCGGGGAAAGAATCGGCCATGATCCAGTACCTTTCCAAGAGAAACTGTCTGAAGCAGACAGAATTCTACATCGGAAGCATTCTTTCCTGGGGCGAGCCTGAGGTGGTGGGGCGTGCGTTGCACAGGGGGCTCCGCAGGGGAGCCCCCAAAGGCCCTACAGGATTAGAAGCAGCGACACCGGCCCGTGCAGGTGTTGCAGGCTCCGCCGTTGGCGCAGACGCCATCGCAGCCTTCGTCGACGCAGATCGGATCCATGGTGCAGGCGTATGCGGGCCTGCTCACGAGGGCGCCCGAGGCGAGCAGGGCGGCGACGGCGCAAAGGATGAGTCGCTTCATGGAAGTCTCCTTCTTTGTAGGTTGAACGTCTCGCCAATCAGCGAGCAACTTCACATTAGCACAAGCTAATTGCCCAATCTACTTCGCAGTCTTCGACGCTACGCCCCCCGCCGGCACGATCCCCCGCCCCTCTTCGACCGTCACCACCTGGTTCACCGGCACGTTGGTGAAGCTCTGCTTGGCGCCGCTCGGCCATTCGATCTCGAGGGTCTGCACCACCTTGTCGGCGCCGAGGCCGAAGGTGGGGGCCATCTGGCTCTGCGAGCAGTAGGAGGAGCCGCTGCGGACCATCGCCCACTGCTTGCCGGCGGCGCTGGTCACGCGCACCACCGTGCCCAGGCCGTCGCGGTTCGACTTGGTGCCCACCGTGCGCACCCGCAGCCAGTGGTTGCGGTTGCCGCCGTCGTTGCGGAGGACGTAGGCGGGGCCGTTGTTGGTGGTGATCACGACGTCGAGGTCGCCGTCGTTGTCGAGGTCCCCGTAGGCGGCGCCGCGGGCCACGATCGGCCGCGCGAGGTCCGGCCCCAGGGTGGCCGCCGCGGTCTGGAACTTGCCCCTCCCCAGGTTGTGGAAGACCAGCGGCGCCTGCTTGTAGGTGACTTTCGGCTGCACCCGGTTGATCTCCTCCTCCAGATGGCCGTTGGCGGCGAAGATGTCGGGCAGGCCGTCGAGGTCGTAGTCGAAGAAGAAGACGCCGAAGGTGAGGGTGAGCAGGCTCGCCTGCCCCACCGACGAAGAGGGCGCTTCGTCCACGAACACGCCGTTCCCTTCGTTGTGGTAGAGGGCGAGCATCTCGTTGGTGAAGTTCCCCACCAGCAGGTGCGGACGGCCGGAGCGGTCGTAGTCGGCGGCGTCGACGCCCATGGCGCCGCGCGCCGTCCCCTCCTCGGAGAAGGCGACGCCGGCCTCCACCGCCTCGTCCTTGAAGGTGCCGTTCTTCTGGTTGCGGTAGAGCTTGTTGGGCTGGGTGTCGTTGGCGATGAAGAGGTCCGGCCAGCCGTCGCCGTCGTAGTCGAGCACGGTGACCCCGAGCGATTTGCTGTTGGCGTCGGCGATCCCCGCCTTCTGGCTGACGTCCTCGAACTTGCCGCCGCCGAGGTTGTGGTAGAGCTTCGGCGCCACCCCCTTGTAGGACTCGGGGGTGCAGTAGGACTTGTGGGCGCCGTCGAGCGAGCACCAGAGGTCCTTCTCAGGCGCCCACTGCACGTAGTTGGCCACGAACAGATCGGCCTTGCCGTCGCGGTCGTAGTCGAGCCAGGCGGCGCTGTTGCCGAAGTTGGCGTTCCTGATCCCGGCCGCGGCGGTGACGTCCTTGAACTTGCCGTTCCCCTCATTGTGGAAGAGGCGGTCGCCGTCGAGCGAGGTGATGTAGACGTCCTCGCGGCCGTCGTTGTCATAGTCGGCCACGGCGACGCCCAGGCCGTAGGTCTCGACGTCGAGGCCGCTCCCCTTGGTGACGTCGGTGAAGGTGCCGTTGTGATTGTTGTGGTAGAGCGCCGGCAGCGACTTCCGCGTCCCTTTCTTCCAGTCGCGGCTGTTGATCAGCAGGATATCGAGCCAGCCGTCGCCGTCGGCATCGAACAGGGCGACGCCCGAGCCCATCGTCTCGGGCAGGAACTTCTTCCCCGCGCGGCCGGCGTTGTGGACGAACCGGATCCCCGCCGCGGCGGTGATGTCGGTGAACCGCACGCCCGACGCCGGCGCCGGCGCCGGCGCGGGGGCCGGGGCCGGCTTCCTGGCGGGAGCGGCGCCCAGCAGGGCCAGGGCGGCGGGGAGTATGGTGGAAAGAGTCCAGAGTCGCTTCAAGGCGTCTTCTCCTGATCTGCGTTTCAAAAAACTTTGGCGCTCGCGGCCTGCGACCTCACCCGCGGTCCCTCTCCGGAAGGAGAGGGAGGGCCTGAGTGGCAACACGCCGCGCAGCCGTCCCCCTTCTCCTTCAGGAGAAGGGGATAGGGGTTGAGGTCGCAGGCCACGGACGCGGGATCAATTCCTATCCACCCGCGATCGCCGCGCCCTCGGCGGTCCGCGGCAGGCTCGGCAGCGGCACGCTCTCGTGCTCATGGATCGGCTGGCGCTCGTTGTTGTCCTCGGGGCTCAGCAGGCGGCGCTTGGCGGTGATCGCCTGCGACGATTCGTCGGCCTTGAAGCGCTGGAAGAGCGCCGCCTCGCGGGCCGACTTCGCGGTGTCGCCCAGGGCGCGCCAGCAGACCATCGCGGTGTAATGCATCTGCACGTCCTCGGGATCGACCAAGCCGACGCGCTCCAGCACGGCGAGCGCCTCCTTGTACTGCCGCTTGAGGAAGAGCAGCCGCGCCTCCTGGTTGAGCACCACGCGGTCGCGCGGGTACTTGGCCTCGACAGTGCGCAGCGAGGCGAGGGCGCCGTCGTAGTTCCCCTCGGCCTTCTCGATCATCGCCTTGAAGAAGTAGCCGCGCGGCAGGCCCGGGGTGATCGCGATCGCCTTCTGCACATACGGCCGCGCCGCCTCGACCTCGCCCTCGCGGATCAGCGCGCGGGCCACGTTCAGCCAGCCGTCCGCGTAGCCCGGCTCGGCCTCGGTGGCCTTCTTGAAGGCGAACTCCGCTCCCTTGAGGTCCCCCTGCTGCAGGAGGCCGATGCCGTAGTCGTTCCAGCGCTCGCGGTCCTTCTTCTCGGCCACCTGCCGCCACTGCGTCTCGCCGTTGCCCGCTTTCCCCGTGCTCAGCGGCAGCCTGGCTTCCGCGGAGGCGACGGTGACGGTCGGCAGGCTGGGGATCTCCCCCTTGATCTTCCCCGAGACGTTCGCCGGAATGTTGTGCGGATCGTACGACCACGCCGCGCTGTTGGCGTTCTTGTCGATCAGGTGCTCCTGACCGGGCTTGGGCTGGCCGGCGTAGGCGAACTCGGTGTAGGTATGAGCGAACTTCCGGTAGTTGAGCTTCGCCGTCAGCGTGATCGGGCCCACGGCGTCCGCGGGGATGCGCACGCGGTAGTGGGCGACGTCGGCCGCGCCGGGCGGGATCAGGCGGACGTAGAGCACGCTGCGCGCCTGCCAGGCGTTGCGCTTGTCGATCGGGTTGCCGTCGCCGTCGAGCTGGTAGGAGCGGTAGAAGTGCGCTCCCGACTCGACCGGACCCTTGCCGTCGTCGTCCACCCGGCCGCTCCAGTAGACCATCTTGCCGGTCGCGTCGCGCCCCTGGAGCTCCAGCCAGACGTCGAAGGCGTCCACCGTGCCACCTGGGAAGAAGTGGCCGATGGCGCGGGTGCGCACGACCACGTCCACCCGCACCGTCGAGCCCGGCTTGATTACCGGCGCCGCCTTGTCGATCGGCGCCGCGAACTGGCCGACGTCGCGGATCACCACCGCGCCCCCCTGCTCGGCTTCCTCCCCCACCGCGAAGGTGGTGTTGAGTTTCGGAGACGTGTCCTGCGGCGACTTCGGAAGGGTCCGCCGGACCATCGCCGTCTCGCCCTTCCCTTCGGCCTCCGGCGACACCGCGAAGATGTCCGTCGTGATGAAGCCCGACTTCAGGAACTTCTCGATGACGGCCATCTGCGTCTGATCGTGATTGACGAAAGCGAGCGCCGTGTTGGCCGCCGGGAAGCGGTGGGAGTGGACCTTACCGTCGTGATTGCCGGGGTCCTTGGAGTCCACCATCGGCATGTGGCAGTTGGAGCAGGTCTTGGTCTCCGCCGGGTAATAGA
>DASWQX010000653.1:0-7587 GCA_036403495.1 Thermoanaerobaculia bacterium | reverse complement strand
TGCGCGATGTCCACCCCGGCCAGGCGCGGCGGCAGGTCGGGGAGGATGGAGCTCTGGATCCGCCGCGCCGTCTCCAGCTCCACCCGCTGGCGCTCGCGGTCGGCGATCCGCCGCACGTGCGGCGGGATGTCCTCGTAGCGGTAGACGAACTCCTTGGGGCTGCCGAGGTGGCGGAGGCTCCCCAGCAGCGGCACCGCCAGCAGGCCCAGGGCGAGCCACGCCTGGAGTTGGAGGGCCGGCTCCACCGATGTCAGCAGGGGGTAGACCGCCAGCAGGACCTGCGAGACGAAGGCCGCGAGCAGCACCGTCATCAGGTCGGTCGCCAGAAAGAGGGCCACCAGCGCCGCGGCGAACAGCGCGCCGGTGAGCAGCGTCCAGCCGATCGGGAGTACCGTGGCGACCGATGGATGGATCAGGCCGAGCACTGCGACCGCCAGCAGCGAGCCCCACCCCTTGCCCAGACGGCGGGCGGCCAGCGGCAGAAGGCAGAGGACGGCCGCCAGCGTGAAGGAGAGCTCGAACACCAGGATCAGCAGGAATCGCTCGAGGCCGGGCCAGGGGCTGTTGCCGCTCAGCACCAGCGAGGCGAGCGGCCAGCCGCCGGCGGCGCGGACGCCGAACAGCAGGGCGGCCGTGCCCCCCGCGATGGCGAAGCCCGCCATCCAGCCGCGGAAGGCGGAGAGGGCTACCGTGCCGTTCCCCCACGCCCGCTGAAAGAAAGCGTCGAAGGCCGCCAGCTTGTGCCCCCAGCTCTCGCGGCAGACCGACTCGCCCACCGACCACGAGAAGAAAGCGACCACCGCGGCGGGGACGAAGAAGAGGACCATCCCGGCCAGCCAGATCACCCAGGTGTTCTGCTCGCGGGAGGCGGCGCCGACGCTGCTCGTCTCGGCGTGGGCGCGGCCCGCCAGCAGCATGTAGAGGAGCCCCGCGCCCGCCACCAGCAGGAAGATCTCGACGCCGCGGCGCGCCCCGATCTCCCCCTCGTGATAGCGCTTGAGAAACGGGAACGCCAAGCCGCCCGCCAGCAGGAAGACCCAGATGAACCGCGACAGCCCCAGGAAGGCGACACCGCGGACGGCGCGGATGACCTCCTTCTCACCCGGATCGTCGAGCCAGAGGTCGAAGCCCACCAGGCGGTCGCCGGCGAAGTTCACCTCGACGCCGTGGGCATTGCCCGGCGGCAGCGGATTCCGCCGGTCGCGGTAGCGGACGGCGATGTCGACCCGGCGGGCGAGCGTGACGCTACGCAGCTCCGGCGGCTCGTAGCGCGAGAGGTCGATCCCCTCGCGGATCAGAAACGCGTCGGCCCGCTTCCGCGCCTCCTCGGGGGCGAGCGCCGCCCCTTTGGCTTCCGGATCGAGGCGCAGCGTCAGGCTGGTCACCCGGCCGGTGAGCGAGATCTCCGCGCCGTAGGTGATCTCGTAGAGCGGCGCTCCCGGTGCGTAGACCGCCACCCGCCAAGCCATCGCCGGCGGCAGGCGGGCATCCCGCAGGCTCGCCAGCCCCCGGTGGTCGGCCACCCACTGCTGCCGGCGCTCCATCAGGGCGTTGCTGTCGATCCGCGTCACCACATAGGCGTTCCTGACCGGCTCGCCGAGGTCCCGGAAGCGCTCCATGGCGATCGCCACCGCCTGCGCCCGCGAAATCGACAGCGGCCGCGGCAGGAGCGGGAACGCCCGCGGGAACGCCCACGCCAACAGCACCACCCCGGCGATGCCGGCGAGCAGCCAGAGGGCGATGGAGCGCGGGTTCCTCATGATGGAGGTACGGATGCGCCTATTGTAGGTTGCTTTGGGGGGAAGATGGCGTGCAGGGGCGATAGCGTTGGCCGGAGGCGGTAGAGACGCCCCAGGTCATGAACGACACCCTCGGCAGGCCACGGGGACCGCGGGGCGTCTCCTCGAAGGGCTTGCAATCCCCTCTACCGCTCCCCCCGAGGAGGCCGCAATCCATGACCCAGGATTTCGCCAGATCCGGTCAGACCGTGCCGCCGGCAACGGCCTGCCCTCCGAGAGAGACGTTCCGCGGTCCCCGTGGCCTGCCAAGGGTGTCGTAAATGACCTGGAACGTCTCTACCGCCTCCGGCGCAGGGTGAGGTGAAAGCCCGCCCCCCCTACCCCTTCGGCAACCCCTCCACCAGCCCCTTCACCGACTGCGCCGAGCGGTCGAGCATCGCCTTCTCCTCGGTGGTCAGGCGGAGCTGGATGACCTTCTCCATGCCGCCGATGCCGAGCTGGCAGGGGACGCCGATGAACAGGCCGTCGTAGCCGTATTCGCCCTCGAGGTAGACGGCGCAGGGGAGGATCTTCTTCTTGTCCTGGAGGATCGCCTTCACCATCTCGAAGGAGGAGGCGCCGGGCGCGTAGTAGGCGGAGCCCGTCTTGTAGTAGTTGACGATCTCGGCGCCGCCGTTCCTGGTGCGGTCGTTGATCTGGTCGATCACCGCGGCGTCGAGGAGCTGCGGCAGCGGGATGCCGTTCACCGTCGCGTAGCGCGGCAGCGGCACCATGGTGTCGCCGTGGCCGCCGAGCACGAAGGCATCGACGTCCTCCACCGACACGCCGAGCTTCTCGGCGATGAACCAGCGCATGCGCGCGGCGTCGAGCACGCCGGCCATGCCGAGCACCCGCTCGCGCGGGAACCCGGAGACCCGGCGCGCCACCTCGCACATGGCGTCGAGCGGATTGGTGACGATGATCAGGATGGTCTCCGGCGAGCGCGAGGCGAGCTGCCGCACCACCTCGGAGACGATCTCGGTGTTCTTGGCCATCAGGTCGTCGCGGCTCATCCCCGGCTTGCGGGCGAGACCGGCCGTGACAACGCAGACCTGCGAGCCGGCGGTGGCCTCGTAATCGCCGCCGCCGGTGATGCGGGCGTTGAAGCCCAGCACCGGCGCCGACTCCATCATGTCCAGCGCCTTGCCGGTCGCCAGCTCGGCAGCCACGTCCACCATCACCACGTCGGCCACGTCGGACTGCGCGATCAATTGGGCACAGGTGGCGCCCACGTTGCCGGCGCCCACCACGGTGACTTTGTAACGCATCGAAGGATCTCCCCCGGTTGCAGACAGATAAGTTTTAGATGTTCCCGACGATCGCTTCCGCGAACTCCGAGGTCTTGAGCAGCGTCGCCCCCGCCATCTGGCGCTCGAAGTCGTAAGTCACCCGCTTCTGCTCGATGGTGCGGGCCAGCGCGCTCTCGATCGCGTCGGCGGCCTCGGGCCACCCCATCCAGTGCAGCATCATCACGCCGGAGAGGATCAGCGAGCCCGGATTGACCTTGTCCTGGTCGGCGTACTTCGGCGCCGTGCCGTGGGTCGCCTCGAACACCGCGAAGCCGTCCCCCTCGTTACTGCCGGGAGCGATGCCGAGCCCGCCCACCTGGGCGGCCAGCGCGTCGGAGAGGTAATCGCCGTTGAGGTTGGTGGTCGCCAGCACGTCGTACTCGTCGGGCCGCAGCAGCGCCTGCTGGAACATCGAGTCGGCGATGCGGTCCTTGATCACGATCTTCCCCGCCGGCGCCTTGCCGTTGTGCTGGCTCCAGAGGTCGTCCTCGGAGATCGTGGCGCCGCCGTACTCGTCGCGCGCCACCTGATAGCCCCAGTCCTTGAACGCCCCCTCGGTGAACTTCTGGATGTTCCCCTTGTGGACCAGCGTCACGCTCTTGCGCTGGTGGGCAATGGCGAACTCGATCGCCTTGCGCACCAGCCGCTTGCTGCCGAACTCCGAGATCGGCTTGATGCCGATGCCGCTGCCCGGCCGGATCTTCTTGCCGAGGCCGGCGATGAACTCGATCACCTTGTTCGCCTCGTCCGAGCCCGCCTTCCACTCGATGCCGGCGTAGACGTCCTCGATGTTCTCGCGGAAGATCACCATGTTCACCTTCTCCGGCTCCTTCACCGGCGAGGGGACCCCCGCGTAGTAGCGCACCGGCCGCACGCAGGCGTAGAGGTCGAGGATCTGGCGCAGGGCCACGTTCAGGCTGCGGATGCCGCCGCCGACCGGCGTGGTCAGCGGACCCTTGATCGCCACCCGGTAGTGCTGGATGGCGTCGACGGTGTCCTGGGGGAGCCAGTTGGTGGTCTGGTTGTATGCCTTCTCCCCGGCCAGCACCTCGAACCAGGCGATCGACCGCTTGCCGCCGTACACCTTCTCCACCGCGCCGTTGAGCGTCCGGCGGGTCGCCCGCCAGATGTCCGGCCCCGTGCCATCCCCCTCGATGAAGGGGATGATCGGCCGCTCCGGCACTTCCAGACGCTTCTCCGCCTCGTGCCAGACGACCTCCTGGCCGTCGGCGGGCGGCGTCAATCCATTAAATGTCCTGGCCACAGCCGGCCTCCTCGTGTAGATAAAAAGGGGTAAGCGCGCCGCGGGCGGGTGGCCCGGACGCGGGCGAGAACGGTATCACAGGGCGTGCTACATTCCGTCCCATGGACTGGGACCCCCTCGTCGCCGCCGCGGCGGCCGCCCGCGCCCACGCCTACGCCCCCTATAGCCACTTCGCGGTCGGCGCCGCGCTACTGATGGAGGACGGCTCGATCCACGCCGCCGCCAACGTCGAGAACTGCATTCCGGCGCTCTCCATCTGCGCCGAGCGCAACGCCATGTCCGCCGCCGCCTCCGCCGGCCTCCGCCGGCCCCAGGCGGTCGCCGTGGTCACCGACGCCACCCCGCCCGCCCGCCCCTGCGGCCTCTGCCGGCAGACCCTCTCCGAATTCGCCAAGGACCTGCCCATCCTGGTCGTCAATGTCCAGGGCACCCGCGAGGAGACGACCCTCGCGGAGATCTTCCCGCAGCCGTTTTCTTTGCCTGGATAGACGTTGCCCGGGATTGAAATCCCGGGCTACTGACGATCGTCCCCTCCGGGACTTTGGGCAGTCCCGGAGGGACGGCCATAGGTAGCCCGGGATTTCAATCCCGGGCGGTGAGGTCGCAGGCCACCCCCCTCCCCCACGCACCGCTCATACACCGCCGCCGTCCGCTCGGCGGTCGTGGCCCAGGAGAACCTCTTGAGCCTCTCCCGCCCCTCGCGGATCAGCCGCCGGCGCGACTCGCGGCAGGCCAGCCCCCGCTCGAGGGCGGCGGCGATCGAGGCCACGTTCGATGGGTCGAAGTAGAGGCCGGCCTCGCCGGCGATCTCCGGGAAGCAACTGGCGTCGCTCAGCGCCACCGGGCACCCCGCCGCGAAGGCTTCCAGGATCGGCATGCCGAAACCCTCGTACAGTGACGGGTAGACGAACAGCGAGGCGTGCCGGTACAGGTAGGCCAGTTGCCGGTCGTTGGCCCGCAGATGGACGCAGCGACCCTCCAGCCCGAACTCTTCGATCAGGTCCAGCTCGGCGCAGCGAAACCTTTTCGGGCTGACGCAGACGAGGTGGAGGTCCGGCCGCGAGCGGGCGAGCGCCGCGAAGGCCAGGAAGAGCGCCGGGAAGTTCTTGTAGCGGTTGCGGTCCCCCACATACAGGAGGTAGCTCTCGGGGACCGCCACGGCCTCCTCCCCACAGTCCAGGGAATTGGCCAGATAGATCACCTCGATCCGCTCCGGATCGACGTTCAGGCAGCTCACGATGTCGGCCTTGGTGCGCTCGGAGATCGCGATGATCCGCGCCGCCGCCCCGGCCAGCGCCGCCTTGTGCGCCGCCGTCGGGTCGTCCGGCCGGAAGTGCTCCGGATGGAGCTCGTGGATCATGTCGTAGATCGTCAGCACGAAGGGCTTCCCTTGCAGGGGATCGAGGAAGTACGGACGGTAGTACGTGGGATGGAAGACGTCGAACTCCTGCTCCCGCAGCGCCCGCACGCTCGCCCGCTCGTTGAGCCGGGAGTTCGCCTGGCGCCAGGGCCTGCCGATCGCCTTCCGGAGCAGCTCGGTCCTCCCCAGGGCACGGTAGATCCGCGAGCGGATCCCGCCGGGCGGCGGACCGAAGTGCTCGTTCTCGAAACAGATCGGCGGCAGCCGCACGCTCGCCCAGCCGGCGTCCCGGATCGTCGACGTCAGCTCATAAAAATAGCGGGAGATCCCGCCGCAGAGCTGAGCGTCGACGATCTGATGGTCGAATAAAACACGCATGCTGTCTGATTTTTCCGCCGGTTCGCGCACCGGCAGCTTAGAGCCCCCACTGTCGGGCGCCCCGGGGACAGCATCCTTTGCAAAGGCAAGGCCTGAAACTCTGCGAAGAGAGAAGTCGCCCCCTCCTACCCGATCGCCTCCACCGGCACCTGGTGCGAGCCGTACGCGTCGATGATGGTGACTGGCCGTTTCGGCTCCCGACGGCTCGGGAACCTTCCCTTCCGCCATGTCCGCCTTCCCGGGACGCGCGAGAGCCGAGTGACCGATGTCCTCGATCTCCTGAGAGGTTTTGCACCTTCCCCCGCGCCACGGACCGTTTCCCCAGCGGGTGCGCCGTTCCCCGCTTCCTCGAAATCCGACCGGCGTCCGCGCCAAGGCTCTCTCCTTCCGGTCTCCAGCACCTCATCTAATAGAGGCGGCCGTAACAAGCCCCCGGCCGGGAGGCCCTGCGCCCCCTCACCCCTAAAGGAGCGGACGATGAATTTGTCCAAAGCCTTGCTTCGTTTTGCCGTAGGAGCCGTGCTGATGCTGGTTCTGATCAGCGGTTCACCCCTGTTCGCGGGGGAGGTCGTTCACAAGGGAGTCGATCTGTGGATGACGGTCGCGGGCTTCGCCCAGACCAGCTTCGCCGAGCAGCCGATTCCGGCGGGCTTCTTCTGCGAGGGCTCGCAGGCCTTCACCGGCAAGGTGAAGTTCAAGGGCGCGCCGCTGGCCGTTGAGCCCGCCGGCAGCCTCGGCTCGATCGATACCGTCGTCAACCGCCTCGACGATGCCAAGTTCGACGCCAAGGGCGAGGCGACCACCCGCATCCAGCTCATGGCGCTGTCGCTGGTGAGCGTGCAGCCGATCGAGACGAGCTGCGGCAAGTTCAACGTCGCCGTCCAGCTCGACGGCAAGCAGCCGGAGACGCTGATGCACATCTTCCAGAGCGAAGCCTTCGGCGGCACCTACACCGCGCCGCTGGCACTCAACGTCAAGGCCGTCTTCACACCGGTCAACGGCGACGCGGCCGGCCGGCGCGAAGTGACCCGCCGCATCGATCTCGGACCGGGCAGCAATTCGGTCTGGGCGTATGTCAACCTGCCGCGCTACAAGCAGGGGGTCAAGGTCGACACCAACGGCGACGGCAAGCCGGACACGGTCCTCCCCGCGTCGTCGAACTTCCTGGCGGGCGTCGCTCCGGCCGTCCTCAACGCTCCGCCGGCGCTCCCCCGCCTGGCCTCCACAAAGGCGCAGGGCTCGTCGAGCGCCACCATCTCTTGCCCCGCGGGGCAGTGCCCCTATCAGTCCTGCCACTGCGCCGATCCGAGCACCAATCCGCAGTGGAACCAGTCGGCCGCCGGCTGCGACCACCTGCACTGCATCTGGACCTGCGCTCCGGCCGGTGCCACTTCCGGCTTCACCACTGGAACGGACACCAGTGCCTGCTTTGCAGTCCAGACGGACCGTCCCTTGAACTGAACGCCCAGGCGGCGGCCCCTCGGGCCGTCGCCGCTTTCCGCCCACCCTCCGCGGCCG